>JAUWPX010000104.1 GCA_030611395.1 Bacteroidota bacterium
TTAGATATTTATTTTATGAAACTGCATTTTAATAGAGTGACAATATGGCACATGGCTTATAAATATACTGCCAGTATGGCATATTGATGTGTTGTGACAGGTTAATTTGTCTTAAAAAACGAAACGGCATTGGTTTTGGAGATATTGTTATCGAATAGAATTTGAAACAATTATTATTAACTAAAATTTTAATAAAATGACACTTGTAAAATTTAATGATTGGAACAATCAGGCAGTAGCACACAACTATTTCCCTTTCTCAGACATAATGAGGGATTTCTTCGGAAACGAAGGTTATTGTGATGATTATAATGCCATACCGGAAGCTAATATTTCTGAAGATGAGAACAAATACCAGATTGAACTGGCTGTGCCCGGACTTGAGAAAAAGGATATCAAGGTAGAAATTAATAAAGATATATTGAAAGTACGCCATGAGAGTCAGGAAAAGAAGGAGAATGAAAATCAAAGGTATTCCCGCAGGGAGTTCCGGTATAAAGGATTTACGCGAACTTTTATCATCCCCGAAAGTGTTGATGACAGTAAGATGAAAGCAAAATATGAAAATGGAATTCTAATACTTGAATTGCCAAAGAAGCCTAAGTCGGAAGTAGAACAAAAACGTGAGATCAGGATTTCATAAATCTTTCGAACGTATTTAACAATGAAGCCACTTATTGTATTTCAGTAAGTGGCTTTTTATATAAAAGCCATATATTCCAAAATAAAAGGAAAAACTTTGAGTATTCGAAGTGAATTGTATATTTTCGTAGCTTTGTATTAATTGTTATTCTGTGTCCTGTTGGATGAATAGTAATAGATACTATCTATAAAAGAGATTTTGATGGACAACATTAAAGAAAAAAACTCTGTTCGTGAAGAACAATTCGGGGAAGAAAATAATAACCCTGAAAATACAGTAAAGAAGGAAGAACCTTCTGATCAGGTTATTGATACTCAAATCGGAGAAGATACTGATAATGAATTTGTAAACTCTGAAGAAACAGCAGGGGAGGAAGTAAAAAAGGAACCAACAAAAACAGAAGAAGATCGTGATGAAGCAGAGGAAAAAGAAGTTGAGGAAATATTCGTAAAGTCAGTTGATTATTCAACTTTTGGAAAGGATCAATTGGCTGGCAGATTAGCACTTCTGATTGAAGAAAGACCTGTAAACGAGATCAGAAATGATATTGACCAGATAAAAATTAATTTCTATAAGAAGCACAGAAGTGAACTGGAACAAAAGAAAAAACAATTTCTCATAGAGGGTGGTGAGTTAGAGGATTTTATGCCCGGGGATGATCCTCTTGAATTAAATTTGAAAAGTCTTTTGCAAAAGTTCAAAAAGAAAAAAGCTGAATATATAAAAACCCTTGAGACTGATAAGCAGGAGAATCTTAAGGAGAAATATATAATTATTAATGAAATAAAAGATCTTGTTAACCGTGAGGAGTCAATTAATAAAACTTTTCAGGAATTCCGTGATCTTCAGAATCGCTGGAAAGTTGTTGGTATGGTGCCCCAACAAAATTTAAAGGATCTTTGGGAAACTTACCATCATCATGTTGAAAAGTTTTATGACTATGTAAAAATTGATAAAGAACTGCGAGATCTTGATTTAAAAAAGAATCAGGAAGCAAAGATTAAACTTTGTGAAAAAGCAGAAGAAATAATATCAGGTTCCAATATTGTTTCCTCTTATGATACACTTCAGAATTACCATGACCGGTGGAGAGAGATAGGTCCTGTTCCCCGCGAAAGCAAAACAGAATTATGGGAAAGATTCAAGGAAATAACTTCAAAGATTAACAAGAAACATCATCAGTATTACCAGGATATTAAAGATCAGCAAAAGAAGAACCTGGAAGACAAAACAAAACTTTGCGAACAGGTTGAAGAAATTAATAAGCAATCTGATATCGAATCTCCCAGGTCCTGGGAGAAAACAGCCAATGAGATAAAAAAGCTTCAGAGGGTTTGGCGTACAATTGGTTTTGCTCCGCGTAAACATAATAATAACATTTACAAGAGGTTCAGGGAAGCTTGTGACGCTTTTTTCCTTACAAAGCGGAATTATTATACTGAACATAAAGAGGTTCAGAATAATAACCTTAAAATGAAAACAGAACTGGCTGTTCAGGTTGAAGAATTGCAGGATAGTGAAGAATGGAAACAAACTACAGATACACTGATCAAACTACAAAGACAGTGGAAAGAGATAGGTCCGGTTCCAAGGAAAAATTCAGAAAAAATATGGAAACGTTTCAGAGCTGCATGTGATAAGTTTTTTGAAAGGAAATCAGAATATTATTCCAGCAGGGATGAAATATTTAAAGATAATTTGAAGCTGAAAAATGAACTGATTGAAGAAATTGAGAAATATCAATCTGTTGACAATGCAGATGAAAACTTTAACAAAATCCAGGATTTTCAACGTCGCTGGACAGAGATAGGATTTGTGCCTTTCAAACAAAAGGATGAGATTATCAACAGATATAAGAACGTGATTAATAAGCAGTTTGATGAGTTGAATATTGACGAATTCAGAAAGAATAAACTTAAATACAAAAATAAACTTGAGCAATTACGCGAGAGTCCAAATGGAGGTATCAAGGCTAGAAACGACAGGGAAAAATTTTATAATAAGATTAAGAGCCTGGAAAGCGATGTTGTTCTTTGGGAGAATAATAAAGGCTTTTTTGCAAAATCAAAAAATGCCGAATCTTTGATCCGGGAAGTAGATGAGAAAATTGATCAGGCAAAAGAAAATATCATCCTTCTGGAAGAAAAAATAAAAATGATTGATCAGACTGATCTTGATGGATAATAGTGGAAAGGGTTTAAAAAATTTAACTTCTAAATAAATTATAGTTTGTCTTCTACTAAATATATTTTTGTAACTGGTGGGGTTACCTCTTCCCTTGGAAAAGGAATCATATCATCATCTCTTGCCAAATTATTGCAGGCACGTGGATATTCTGTCACTATACAGAAACTTGATCCTTATATTAATGTCGATCCGGGTACTCTGAATCCTTACGAGCATGGTGAATGTTATGTAACTGCGGATGGTGCTGAAACTGATCTTGACCTGGGTCACTATGAACGATTCCTTAACAAACCTACTTCCCAGGATAATAACGTTACTACGGGAATGGTTTACCAGACGGTTATTAATAAAGAACGAAGGGGTGATTACCTGGGCAAAACAGTGCAGGTTATTCCACATATTACCGATGAGATAAAATACAGGATTAAAAAAGTTGCAAAAAAAATAAAGTATGATGTTGTTATTACTGAAATAGGAGGTACTGTAGGAGATATAGAGTCACTACCATATATCGAATCGGTAAGACAGCTTAAATGGGAATTGGGTCGGGCAAATAGTTTAGTAATACACCTCACTCTGGTTCCTTATTTATCAGCTTCGAGAGAACTTAAAACAAAACCAACACAACATTCAGTAAAAGTATTACTGGAAACAGGTATTCAACCTGATATCCTGGTACTGCGAACCGAGAGAAAACTCTCTGATGATATACGGAATAAAGTAGCCCTGTTTTGTAATGTTGATCGTGATTCTGTTATTGAATCAATTGATGTTTCCACAATTTATGAGGTTCCGATTTTTATGTATCGTGAGAAGCTTGATGTTATTGTATTAAAAAAGCTTGATCTTGTTATTAAAAAGGAACCCAGACTTAGAAAATGGAAAACCTTCCTTAATAAGCTGAATAATCCCAAACATCATATCAAAATCGGATTGGTGGGTAAATATGTTGAGTTGCCGGATGCTTATAAATCTATATCCGAGTCATTTATTCATGCAGGTGCCAGTAATGATTGTTTTGTGGAAGTTGATCTTATTCAATCAGAAACATTGCATATAAGAAACTATAAAAGGAAACTTTCAGATTTTGACGGGATACTGGTTGCCCCCGGATTTGGACATCGTGGTATTGAAGGGAAAATTCTTGCTGCCAGATTTGCCCGGGAAAAAAATGTGCCATTCTTTGGAATATGCCTTGGTATGCAATGTGCTGTTATTGATTTTGCCAGGAATAAATTAGGGTTTGAAGGAGCAAACTCTACCGAAATGGATCCTGAAACAAAATTCCCGGTTATTGATTTAATGGAAGAGCAGAAGAAAATAACCCAGAAGGGAGGTACCATGCGACTTGGTGCATATAATTGTGTGCTTAATAAAAATTCTCTGGCATATATGGCATATAAAAAGAGAAATATTTCAGAACGCCATCGTCACAGGTACGAATTTAATGATAAATATCTTAAAGATTTTGAAAATGCAGGTATGAAAGGAGTGGGGATCAATCCGGGTTCAGAACTTGTTGAGATAATGGAAATTCCTGAACTCAGATGGTTTGTCGGGGTTCAGTTCCACCCTGAGTACAGCTCTACCGTAGTTAAACCACATCCGCTTTTTGTGGATTTTATCAAAGCAGCTGTAATGTATCATACATAGTCACTTCTTCATTTAGTCACTGAATAGTTAAGAAAATATTAATTGAAATCAATAAACAAGAATGGATAAAAACACAATAACCGGAATAATCATCATAATAGCAATTTTTATTCTGTTTGGGATGTACAATACCAAAAAGACTAAGAAAGCTTATGAAGATGAAATTGGCGTGGCTGATTCATTATTCGATGCCAGGAATTACGAAGCTGCAAGGTTGGCTTATAGAAAGGCTCTTACTTACAAAGTAAATGAGGAATATGTGTATGAAAAAATAGGCAGTATTAATTCTATAATAATCCCTGACACAACAAGCACTTATTCTGGCACAACAAATGATATTAAACCTGAAGAAACTAAAAGGCAGTTTGTGGAATCGGTTGAGAAGGCAGTTGTTTATTCAGATGAGGAGGCACAAAATATGTATGGAGCTTTTTCATCCAGCGCCTCAGGTGAGAATAGCTTTATAACTCTTGAGAATGACAAAGTTAAAATTGAACTGTCTACTTTAGGAGGACGTGTATATTCAGCAGAGATAAAGAATTATCAAACACACGATTCATTACCATTAATACTTTTTGACGGCGATTCAACAGAATTTGGAATAAGGTTCTTTACAATTGATAATAAGCCAATTGAGACTAAGATGTTTTATTTTAAACCGGTGAAAGAGAAAACCCGTTTTGATGCATCAGGTTCAACACAATCTGTTCCTCTTCGTTTGGATATTGGTGAAAACAGGTATATTGAATTTTTGTATACGCTTGAACCGGGAAGTTTTATGGTTGATCTTGATATTACTTTGTATGGAATGGATAAGATAATTGCAGCCAATCTGAATAGTCTCGATTTGAATTGGGAAATTTTTATGCCCCAACAGGAAAAAGGCAGACAGAATGAAAATGATTATAGTTCCCTGAAATATAAATTCTTTGAAGGTGAAGTTGCAGGATTTCGAATGAGATCAACCAAAGATGTTGAAGAGGAAGATATTCCTACAAAAATCAAATGGGTTGGCTTTAAAGATCAGTTTTTCTCGTCTGTTATTATTGCTGACAACTTTTTTGTTAATGGTTATATGCGTTCAGAGCAGATTGATTCCGAAAAACACTTTCGGAATATGCGTACAGAACTTGGTATTCCCTATGAAGGTAAAAGTGAGGAAATAATTAATTTAAGTTTTTATTTCGGTCCTAATCATTTCCAGACATTGAAAAAGTATGGACTGGAATTAAAAGAACTGGTTTACCTTGGAAAAAGTATTATCCGCTATATTAATCAGTATGTGATTATTTCCCTTTTTAACTGGCTGGATAATTATATTGGGAATTATGGTATTATTATTCTTATTCTTACCATAATTATCAAGATGGGTCTTTTTCCTTTTACTTTCAAATCTTATATGTCGCAGGCTAAAATGAGGGTGCTTAAACCCCAGGTTGATGAGATTAGTGCAAAGTTTCCAAAGAAATAAGATGCTATGAAAAAGCAGCAGGCTACGATGGCTCTCGATAAAAAAGCAGGTGCCAGTCCAATGGGGGGGTGCTTGCCCATGTTGCTT
>JAUWPX010000047.1 GCA_030611395.1 Bacteroidota bacterium
TTTACACCTTGCTGGTCATGAATATATGCCAGTAATACAGGACTGTCATCTGTTATTCCCCCATTTCTGAAAGATGAATCGTTCATATAAAGATTAATAACAGGTCCTGTATTATCATTAATAAATCCGCCTGCAAATCCGTTTACCGGTATTTGTGTAACATTTCCGCTTGCATCACTGAGGTTATTTTGAGCATAATAAAATATTTTACCGAATCCTGCACCATATGAAATATCTTTTGGTACGATAAAGGAAAATGTGAATTGGCCCTGACTAATTGAAACTTTCCCCTTATAAATAGGGTTTTCTCTTGTTTTAAATTCCATAGGACTATCACCATCATTTCCCAGAGTGGTTACGGTCAGCGGTTTATCGAATACAGAAGGGTAAATAATCCCGTTAAAACTTTCAATTGGCTGTCCGGAAATATCTTCAAGATGACCTGAAATTGTAACTTTCCCAAGGGCTTTTAATGTATCTATGTCTGTATTAATGTCTAACCCGTTAAGTGAGTCTGTTACAACAAATTGTTTTGGATAACCGAGTGTAAGGGCAGGATCTCCTAACAAAGTGAAGTTTCGCTTATTTATTCCTGAACCTGATATGTTTTTCGTAAGCCGTAATGCATCGCCTAAACGCAATGGTTTTTGATTTTCATCTTTCTCAAAGGCGAATTTATAGAAGTTGCGGTTCAGAATAAAATTCGGACTTGAGTAAACAAGGCGTGTAGTTGTGAGAAGTCCAATACCACCACCATCAGGATTCAGCAGAACCAGTTCACCTGCAGATATCTTTTTAGTAATTTCTCCGTTAGCTTCTTTTTCAATATCATCAAACCTGCTGAATTCGCATGTAGCGGTAATGAATAAGGGAAGTTTATTAACATTTTTCCACGATATAATATCAGATGTTTCAAGTATCCTTTCATGAGCCAGTCCGCGTTCATTTCCATGACCAATATAGTTTACAATAAGTGATCCTGACATTACCTGGTTATTTATTGCCGAATTTACTTCAGGGTATGATTCTCCCTGAGGAGTTGTGGATTGTGGAAAAGCATCCAGAAATATTTTCCTGATCTGGAATGAAGGATATGCCGTATCGATAGTATTTGCCAGAATGTTTGCATCTTTCATATGAAGATTATTGTCTTCATCATCCCCGATAAAGCAGATATTATTTCTCCATGGGCCAAAGGTTTCACTGCTCATGTAGTTTTTTATTTTATTTATCATTGTTTCGGCTTCTTCTGTTGTAGTTACCGGAAACCGGCCAATACCGATATCAACAAGTCCGTTTGAACCTCCTTCGTCTTCATCCAGCAGACCGAAAAAATCATCGGTTACAAATGATTGGGTGGGTGTAAGCGAATTTTCTGACTGGTAAGTTAAAATAAATGCTGTATTTTCCTCATGATCAGATAAGTTGTCATATGAACCATCACCAAACAACAACAGGTATTTTGGAATATCTTTCTCTATCGCGGCTCTGTCATACAGCATTTTCATGAAATTACGGATAGCGGAAACATCAGGCGACCCACTGGAAAATTCATTATAAACCTGCTCAGGAGTAACAACTGAAACAGTAATATCATCAAAATCGCGATGAACCCGGGCGAGCTCTTCTGCCTGGTTAATAAAATTATTATGAGTTACAATAATCATATCAGCTTGTGTGATACCGTGAAGATTCTGATTAACAATGCTTTGTTGGGATATCTCCGGAGTATAAAATACTTCATTGTTAAATGCAATAAATTCTTTTAACGAATCAGTGATAATAGTAAACTCCATTTCATCTCCAGACGTGTTATATGGTATTTGCTTAATATTGTATGTATCAGAAATGTCCCATATTCCGGTACCGGGAGTTGTATTTTTTAACTTCATTAATGTAATGTTGCCCGGACCAACAGAGTTAACATCTCTGAAATGCATTTGTGCTTCTGACATTTTTAGTTCTCTGCGAACGTTAACCTCGATGAAATCAAGCCACGTTTGTGCTTCTGAATATCCATTGTTTTCATACGACAGGTTTAGTATAAGATTGTCAGAAGAACCCGTAAAAGAGGAGATTAGAGTATTTGCTTTTGCATAATCGGATGTATAGCTCCAGATATTTACCGGTCCAATATCAATAGTATTTGTAATTCCGGAAGTTGTAAGTGTAAAATTGCTTGATACTTGTGATCTGGCTAAAAGCCTGATTTTAACTTTGCCCGGGGATGATGCTATTGTATTAGGGAAGTGAAATGGAAAAGTATGCGTTGATTTACTGTCGATTGGCTCAAACCATTCTCTTCCTGATTTTATAAGGTTCACAATGTTTTCTTCATAAAAAAGATAGTCGTCAAATTGTGTAATTGTTTTATTGGGAGCATCTGCAACTTCATTATCCATGGTGATCCTTTTACCTGTCCCTGCATCTGATGTAACATAGTAGTATGAATGCCGGGAGTAGAGATGTGGCTTGCAGGAGAACATAGAATTGGTTTCGTCATAATACCATGTATCCGGGCCTTTTCCATAGAAAAGAATATAATCACCCGGTCCGAATTCCTGATTTCCACCACTGTTCATCCAAATAGCATTTTCCTGAATATCATCCGGCGTTTTTATATTGTTTTCTTCAGGAAGCATTCCGCCTCTTCCGAATATTCTGGGGTCAGAAGGGTCGGAAATTCCCATTTCAAGCAGGTTTTCATATGTAAGCTTATAAATACCATTTTTATTGATTTTTAGCTTTGCCCACTTTCCTGAATTTAAAACTGACTGGCTTGAATATTTAATACTTTTCTCCGTGACACTTTTATTTATTACTGGTGTTTTTACAATTTCAAGTACAAAATCTACAAGTTTTTCAACTTTCCCGGAAGCTGGGTTTATTCTTAACGGAAGCAGATCGAAGTGATTAACCTGTTTTTTTCGTTGTTTATAATTTTCATAGTTCATTTGAAAGATAGCCTGTAATTGTTCCAGGTTATTAATTTTTTTAAGAGCTTCAGGAAGGACAGGTTCAGTTTTAAGTATGTGAAGCCTGATACTGGTCTCATCTAAGTTCTTTATGTCAGATAAACTAATCTCGTAATGAGGGAACATTGTTTGTTGGTCCGGGAAAGTTGCACCGTCAAAAGTCAGATAATAAGTATTTTTATTATATGAGTTATAGTTCACAGGTAGTTTCTCAAGACAGGTTGCATCATGCCATGGTACATGAAACCCGATAAATACTCCCTGGGCTCCGGCTTGTAATTTAAGCAGGAAGAACATTATTAGTAGTACGATCTCCTTAATATGTTGGCTTCTGTGCATATATTTGTTTAAAAAGCAATTTTCAAGGATTTAATAGATATTGCTAAAAAGAGTAAAATATGTAAAAAAAATAACGAAAAATAATAGTTTTATATTGTAGACGTTTATAATAACGTGAACAAGATTGGGGCTATAATATAAAGAATGATTATTAAAATGATATAATTCGGTGTATACCAATGAATAAATTTGAAATTCCGATATATTTATTTTTTAATAAACAACGGATCAGTATAATTCTTTTGATTTTCATATCATTATTGGGTATGAGTCAGGATCCGGAGTTTTCTCAGATTTCCCCGGGTTTAATAAGATTAAATCCTGCTTTTGCAGGTACAGGAGGTCGGGGGCGTGTATCGGGAATTTACAGAAACCAATGGCCTGGTTTAAGTTCTGCATATATTACCACAGGTGCATTTTATGATCAGCCGGTTGAATTTGTTCATGGAGGTGTTGGTGTGCAAATAATTAACGATTCTCAGGGCGGGAATACCTTCAGATGGTCGTCTGCAGCACTAATTTACTCATATCATCTTCAAGCGGGCAGGGATATATATATATTTACCGGGTTTCAGGCTTCAATTAATCAATGGAGCAGATCGGTGAATAATCTTATTTTTCCTGATATGATAGATCCTATGGAAGGGCTTATTAATCCAACAATGGAAGTAATAGCAGGCAATAATAAATTGTATCCTGATTTTAGCGTTGGTTTTCTGGCTAATTACAAAGATATAATTGCGGGAATATCAATTAATCATCTTGCCAAACCGGATATTTCTCTATCCGATTCGTACAAATCACAGATTTCGCGGAAATGGAGTTTTTTTATTAGAAATACTTTCCGGTTTTCCGGTTCCACTGCTGATGGGTTTTTTATATCGCCGGGAATATTTTTTAGAAGTCAGCAGAAATCAAAAAATTTAAAGTATGGATTTACAGTTGGTTATGATTATATTCAATTAGGTACATGGATTAGTCACGATTTGGATATTACAATGAATTTATTAACCTTTGGTTTGGCAATGGAAATTTCAGGTTTGGGAATAGCTTACAGTTATGATTTTGCACCCTGGAGAACGGATTTGCCTGTGCCTGTTACCGGAGCTCATGAATTTTCTTTGTCAATTTATTTATCGGGGAATAAAAAAAATCAAAATATTAAGGCAATAAATTTCCCGAAATTATAGTTATACAAGAAAAAAATAGGATTATTTTAAATTTTAGTATATTTGAATTGTATTCAATGTATAAATCAATCAAAATTATGAACGTAAAATTAAAAATCTTACCCACTGTTTTATTAGCAATGACATTTCTCAGTTCATGCAGTTTATTCAGTGGCGGCGGTGGTCGTGATGGCAATGTTTCTCCAACTACCGGCTGGAATTATAACGATCCGGATCTTGGTGGTTTTGAGGTTATTAGCGGATACGAACAAGAAACAGGACCAGGACTTGTTTTTATTGAGGGGGGAACTTTCACTATGGGAAGGACGGAACAGGATGTTTTGTACGAATGGAATAATATTCCAAGAAGGGTTACCGTGTCATCATTTTACATGGATGAAACTGAAGTTGCTAATGTTGATTACAGGGAATATCTTTACTGGCTAAGCAGAGTTTATGTAAGCTTTCCTGAAGTTCATCAAAAAGCTCTTCCGGATACTTTGGTCTGGCGGGATCCACTGGCTTATAATGAGCCGTATGTTGAATATTACTTCCGTCACCCATCGTATAATGATTATCCTGTTGTAGGTGTTACATGGCTTCAGGCCAATGACTTTTGTGCCTGGAGATCTGACAGGGTAAATGAAATGACTATGATTAACGAGGGAATTCTTAACCCCGATCCAAATCAGCAGGATGAAAACAACTTTAATACTGAAGCTTACCTTGCAGGTCAATACGAAGGACTTGTAAATCAGAATCTTCCAAGCCTTGACCCAAACAAGGAGGAACGAAGGGTAAAAATGGAAGATGGAATGTTACTTCCTAAATACAGGTTGCCTTCTGAAGCAGAATGGGAATTTGCAGCCCTGGCACTGATGGGTAACACCTATGAAGAAAGGATTTATGAACGAAGAATGTATCCATGGGATGGACATAATGTAAGAAGCGGTATTGGTAGAGACCAGGGCAGGTTTATGGCAAACTTTACCAGGGGGAGAGGTGATTTAATGGGGGTTGCCGGAAATCTTAATGATAATGCCAGTGTTACTGCGTCAGTTATTTCATTCTGGCCCAATGATTATGGTCTTTATTGTATGGCAGGAAACGTAAATGAATGGGTATATGATGTTTACAGGGCGTTGTCACCTAAGGATGTAAGTGCATTTAATCCACTTAGAGGAAATGTGTTTCAAACAAGAGTCACTGATCCGGATGGTAACCTTGCTACAAAAGACAGCCTGGGACGAATACAGTATAGAAATGTTACTCCTGAAGAATCGGCAGGAAGGTATAATTACCAAAAAGCTGATTATCGTGATTACAAAGATGGAGACTATCAATCTATGATAGTGCCCGGGTCGAGTTGGGCAGATGAAACGGCTGCTGATGAAAGTACGGTTATGTATTCCCAGATAAAGGAAGATTATAACTCCCTTGTAAGTAACGAGGCACGTGTGTATAAAGGCGGGTCGTGGAGAGACAGGGCTTACTGGCTCAGTCCCGGCGCAAGACGGTATTTAGACCAGGGAAGTGCCAGAAATGATCTCGGATTTCGTTGTGCTATGACACGTGTCGGTAGTCCGGGAGGATTCTAAAATAAAAATAATTCCCAATATAAAGAAACCTCATTATTTTTATAATGGGGTTTTTTCATAAGTAATGAAAACAGATACTCTATACAGATTTTTTATCAGGAATCCGGAAATTTGTACCGATTCCAGGAATGTGTCCAAAGGATCAATCTTTTTTGCTCTTAAAGGAGAGTCTTTTAATGGAAATCAATTTGCAGCACAAGCACTTAAACAAGGAAGTTCTTATGCGGTTGTTGATGAACAAAAGTATGTTACTGATGAAAGATATATCCTTGTTGATGATGTATTGTTTTCATTGCAGAAACTTGCTATGTTTCATCGGATGCATTTCAATATTCCGGTGATCGCCATTACAGGCACAAATGGGAAGACTACAACTAAGGAGTTGATTAATAGTGTTATAAGAAAGGAGTATCGTGTTGTTTCAACATATGGGAATTTGAATAATCATATTGGCGTCCCTCTTTCTCTACTTAAAATTAAAGATAATACTGAAATAGTAATTATTGAAATGGGAGCTAATCACCGTGGTGAAATAACTAAACTTTGTGAACTCGCGATACCCACCCATGGTATGATTACCAATATCGGAACAGCACATCTGGAGGGCTTTGGGAATATTGAAACAATAGTCAAAACAAAGACTGAACTTTATGAATATCTTGATAAAAATGGTGGCACAATATTTATTAACAGGGAAAACGAAATATTAGCCGGCTGTCTGTCAAAAATAAGCTGTGAAAAGATATCGTATGGTGGGATATCAGGAAATTACTCGGGAATAATAAAAAATTCTGTTCCAGCTCTGGAATTGAAAGTGTTGATTGATAATAATTCATTTGCTCTGAAAACAAATATGTTTGGGGCATATAACTTTGAAAATGTGCTGGCTGCAATAAGCATTGGTTCTTATTTTAATGTGGAAACCAAAACGATTATTGAAATAATTGAGGGCTTCAAGCCTTATGATAACAGATCGCAAATTGTAAAAACAGTCGTAAATACCTTAATATGTGATGCATATAATGCCAACCCTGCAAGTATGAAAATGGCAATTGACAACTTTTTGTTGATGAATAGTGTGAAAAAGGTGCTTATTCTGGGTGATATGTTTGAGCTGGGAGAAAATTCTGAAAAGGAACATATTAAATTGGTCAAATATGTTAAGGATAAATCATTCAGCAGAATTATTCTTATCGGTAAGTTCTTCTCTGCCGTTAATCAAACATTGCAAATTCCTGCCTTTATTGATGTTGACAGTTTTGTAAAGTGGCTTGATAAGAATCCGATAAAGTCATCATATATATTAATAAAAGGATCAAGGGGGATGAAATTGGAAAAGGTAATTGACTATTTGTAACTATATATCCAATTCATTAAATGTTTTTTTCTTTTTAAGGAAATAAGAGATCAGGATACTTTTTTTGTAGACAGATGATGGCAGATCTTTATTTTTGAAATCTGCGCTTTTTCTTTTTTGTTTCATTTTTCTGAAATGTTTGTAGTAACTCAGGTGGGCTTTAAAAACAGCATTTCCTTTTCTCCAGTCTAACGTCAAATAAAACTTCATTGCTGCTAAACCATCAAGTATTCTGCGAATTAACAGAACCGGATAAAGTTTTTTCGCCGGAAGATTTTTCAAAAGAAGCCATAAACTGTTCCTGAAATTGAGAAATAGTTTTGAAGGTGTTTCATTAGGCAGGGTTCCACCGCCAATATGATAGACTTGTGAACAGGGATAGCAATAAATTTTATATCCCAGATTTTTAATTCTCCAGCACAAATCGATTTCTTCCATATGTGCAAAAAAATCATCATCAAATCCGCCGGCATCATGAAATATTTTTGACCTGATAAATAAACAGGCACCGCTAGCCCAGAATATTTCTATTGAGTCATTATACTGGTTGTTATCCGGTTCGATATTGTTTAATATTCTACCTCTGCAGAAAGGGTAACCCCATTTATCTATAAAGCCACCGGCAGCTCCTGCATACTCAAATTTTGATCTGTTTTGGTATGATATAATTTTGGGCATAGCTGCTGCTACAATCGGATCATTATCCATTTTTTTTATTATCGGTTCAATCCAATTTTCAGAAACTTCAACATCAGAATTAAGCAGGATATAATACTCTGAATTTATTTTTTCAAATGCTTTGTTATAACCACCTGCAAATCCATAGTTTTTGTCAAGTTCAATGATTTCGACCTTTTTGAACTTATTTCTGATAAATTCAACAGAATCATCCGATGATCCGTTATCAGCAACAATTATTTTCACCCCGGGAGAAGATGAATGCCTGACTACACCCGGCAGGAATCTTTCAAGGAATTCCCGACCGTTCCAGTTTAATATTACAATGGCAATTTTATACATTGT
>JAUWPX010000116.1 GCA_030611395.1 Bacteroidota bacterium
AACAATATTCTCCCGTTTTGCTCCAAGTGCTATATAAAGCTTTGAACAGGATATTGCTGATGCTCCCGCACCGTTTACAGCAATTTTTACATCTCCAATCTTCTTCCCTGCCAACTCAAGAGCATTAACTAACCCGGCTCCGGAAATAATCGCTGTACCATGCTGATCATCATGAAAAACAGGAATGTCCAATTCTTCTATCAATCTTTTTTCAATTTCAAAACACTCAGGTGCTTTAATATCTTCCAGGTTGATCCCTCCAAATGTAGGAGAAATTGCCTTCACAATATCGACAAGTTTATCAATATCTTTCTCATCTACCTCTATATCAAAAACATCCACATCAGAGAATACTTTAAACAATAATCCTTTCCCTTCCATAACCGGTTTACCTGCCAGGGCACCAATATCACCTAGACCAAGAACAGCGGTCCCATTAGAGATAACAGCAACCAGATTTCCCTTCATAGTATATTTGTAAGCTTCCTCAGGATTAGCTTCTATTTCCCAGCAAGGTTCAGCTACACCGGGAGTATAAGCCATAGACAAATCTGTTTGTGTACTGTAAGATTTAGTCGGGATTACCTCAAGTTTTCCCGGTCTGCCTTTTGAATGATAATCAAGTGCTGCTTGACGTGTAATTTTAGCCATGATATTAAATTTTTTTTTGGTTTTAACTTTTAAATAAGAATAATTGAAACAAAATTACTAAAATATTAAGGTTGTTATTACCTGATAAGGCTGTTATAAAATTAATAGTTGTATGTTATTTAGCAGAATAGGAAAACTCATAGGTTCCGGAGCATATTAAAAAAGCATGAATAAAAAAATTAATCCTGAGCAGGAGTATCCTCATATGTATTTGACTCCAACGGGTTTGATGTATTTTCTGCATATGCTTTCCTGTTTTTATAAATATCACAAGCCAGGTATATTGCATTTCTGAAAGAATCGGGTGAAGCAATTCCCTGCCCGGCAATTTCATAAGCCGTACCATGAGCAGGTGACGTACGAATTATTGGAAGACCTGCTGTAAAATTTACACCTGCTCCAGGAACAAGAGCTTTAAATGGTGCAAGACCCTGATCGTGATACATAGCCAGAACAGCATCAAATTTTAAATAATTATCCGACCCAAAAAAACCATCCGCCGCGTAGGGGCCAAACGCAAGAATTTTTTCCTCTTTCGCTGCTTCAATAGCCGGTATAATAATTTCAATTTCTTCCGACCCTATTACGCCCTCATCACCGGCATGTGGATTAAGACCCAATACGGCAATTCTCGGCTTATGAACCCCAAAATCCATAATTAGTGATTGTTCAAGAAGTTTCAATTTATCAAGGATATTTTCCTTTGTAATATTTTCAGGTATCTTTGCTACAGGTATATGAGTGGTAACAACACCGACTTTCAACAGATCGCCGGCCATAATCATTAAAGCTTCCTTTTCTTCAAAAAAGCTTTCAAGATATTCTGTATGTCCCGGAAAATTGAAATTATCCGACTGAATATTATTCTTATTTATGGGAGCTGTTACCAGAACATCAATTTTTTTATCTCTAAGATCGCTAACGGCCATTTCCATGCTTTTGAAAGATGCCTGCCCCGCTTCCCGGGTCGATTTTCCCAGCTCAACCCTTACAGAATCATCAAGAATATTAATAATATTTGCCCTTTTGAAATTTGCTTCTTCAGGTGAGTTAATGTGGTTAAAACTGAAATTTGGTATTTTGATTGCTTTCCGGTGATAAGCTGCCACTTTCGGAGATCCATACAAAATTGGGGTACATATTTCACTTATCCTGTTATCCTCAAGTGTTTTAATAATAATCTCATAGCTAATACCGTTAATATCACCCTGTGTAATTCCAACTTTAATCTTTTTATGTTCCATAATACCGGTTCTTCTGACAAATTAATTCCGAAAGTTAATAATTCCAATTAACGATTAGCTATCCTTTTCAAAAAGATTCGGGAAATTGCGTATGAAATCAAACAATAACCTGACACCAATAGCAGTAGCTCCTTTACCCTGATATGAATTTGCTTTTTTAAGGAATGCCGGACCGGCTATATCAAGATGAATTAGCGGATAGCCGGTAAACCGTTCAAGGAATTTTCCTGCAGTTATTGCTCCTGCATCACGTTCGGCAATATTCTTCAGGTCGGCGATATCCGATTCGAGTAATTTATCAAATTCTTCCCAAAATGGAAATTCCACAATCCGTTCATGAACATGGTTGCCGCTAAACACAAGAGATTTCATGTATCTGCTTTCAGCATTTCCCATACCAACAATTCCAAACCTCCCAATTGCCAATGCTGCCGAACCTGTAAGAGTAGCAATATCAATTATCAGCTCCGGTTTGTATTTACCGGCATAACTTAAAGCATCAGCCAAAATCAGTCTGCCTTCAGCATCAGTATTTAATACCTCCACAGACATGCCATTATACATAGTAATAACATCACCCGGCACCACAGCATTTCCATCAGGGCGGTTATCTGTTGCAGGTAATAAACCAACAACTTTTATCGGGATTTTTAACTTTGCAACCGCATACATCACTCCTGCAACAGCAGCAGCACCACTCATATCCGATTTCATATAATCCATACTGTTTTGGGTTGGCTTCAAACTTAAACCACCTGTATCAAATACTACTCCTTTCCCAACTAAAACCAATGGTTTTTTGTTCACCGCGTTATCAGGCATCCACTCCATTACAGTAAATGTAGGAGGGTCAACACTCCCTCTGTTTACAGCAAGTAAACCGCCCATTTTCAATGATTCAATTTTCTTCTTATTAAAAACTTCAACTGAAAAACCACTAAGAATTCCCAATTGTTTCACAGTTTCCGAAAATTGAACAGCATTCATGAATGATAACGGTTCATTAACCATATCACGAACAAAATAAACTGCCTCATTTAAAGCTTTTAAAACATCAATCTCATGCTTATCCAATTTATCTGATACTATCAATATACTTTCTAACGGATGTTTTTTTTCTGATTTATCGCCAAAATATCTTAGAAAATTGTAGTTACTCAACACTAATCCCTCTGCAAAAGCAAGAAGCATATCCGGTTCTCCTATCGCATCTGCTAAAACAATTTCACTATGTTTATGCTGTTTAAGCAGTAAAGAATGTTCACTACCTGCTCTTCTGCATTTTTCACGCTGTTTATCAGGATCGGTTTCTTTTTCAATAACCTGTATGTAACTCCACTTATTATACGAATTGATAGAAACCTGTTTCTCTCCGTCTTTTATCTGTTCCTTAATATATTTAAGCTCCGCCCTTGTAAAAGCGAAACGACTGAGGTTGTTGTCTTTACGAATAAGATATATCACAGATTTCTTTCCGGGGATATCTTTAACTAATGAATATTTTAAATCCATATTTAAAATTTTTTAACTATTTACCTTACTTACCTTACTCACCTTACTCACCTTTTTTTAAAAAACAAAATTAATAAAATTTTATGTTTGATTTTTATTTTAATTTTGTTGTTCCTAATTATTAATCGGCACAAATAATAGAATGAATTTCGAATCGATATATTCTAAAGCACTCGATCTTAAGTTCATAACTCCTGAAGAAGGATTACACCTCTATAATGATGCTCCTTCCTGCGAATTGATATATGTTGCCAACCAGATAAGACAGAAGTTGAATCCGGGAAACAAGGTAACATGGATCATTGACCGGAATGTAAATACTACAAACATTTGTTATTCAAAATGTAAATTCTGCAACTTTTACAGGGGAAAGAATGACCCCGAAAGTTATATTACTACAATTGATGAATACAAAGAAAAAATTGAAACACTTTTCCGTCACGGAGGCAATCAACTACTCTTACAGGGGGGACTTCATCCCCGGCAAGGTTTAGCATTTTATACCCGGTTATTTAGCACGCTAAAAGAATTATACCCGGAATTAAAACTCCACGCGTTAGGGCCGCCGGAGATTGTCCATATAGCTAAAAAAGAGAAACTTCCATTCCGTAAAGTACTTGAAGAACTGGTAAATGCAGGACTAGATAGTCTGCCAGGAGCAGGAGCAGAAATTTTATGTGATCATATACGAAAAGAACTTTCTCCGTTAAAAGCCAGTACCGGGGAATGGCTCAATGTAATGAGAGAGGCACACAAAATGAAATTGGTTACTTCTGCAACCATGATGTTCGGACATATCGAATCAAGAAAAGACCGCGTTACTCACTTAAAAGTCTTGCGGGATGTACAATCAGAAAAACCGGATGCCAGTCCCGGATTTATTGCATTTATCCCATGGCCTTTCCAGGACCAGGGAACCGTGTTAAATAAAAAGTATAATATAAAAAACAGCATCACCTCAGAAGAATATATACGTACTATTGCCATAAGCAGAATATTTCTGCTTAATATAAACAATATTCAGGCTTCATGGCTTACTGTTGGAAAATCAACCGGTCAGCTTTGCCTGCATGCCGGCGCAAATGATTTCGGTTCTATTATGATAGAAGAGAATGTGGTTTCCGCTGCCGGTGCTTCACATAAATTTGATAATGAAGGAATCCAGGCAGCTATCAGAGAAGCCGGATTTATCCCCCAACTCAGGAACCAGGCATACGGAGAGGAAAAGTTCCATTCTACTCCTGAAGCTTAAGTGAATACAGTATTGTTTCAATCTGCCGCAGGAGTTCTCTTTTCTCATCACCGGGAGCATAAACAAAACCATCAACAGTTATCACCCTGTTGGTCACCTCATCAACAGTTGACAAACTAATAAACGGGCCTCCCATAAATCCATTCTCCAGTTTCCACAATCCACGCAGTTGGGCAAAATACCGGTTTCCGATCTCAAATTCACTGAATTCAGGTGTTAACATTTCTTCTGTTGACATATATGAACCATCCTTAGGTCCGGGGACATATTTTTTCAAAAAATAATTTCTCTTTTCAATAAGATATTCGGGTGTAAAAGTATTTGTATCTGTATAAGGATAATGATAGATAAAAATACCCTGACTGATTAATTGAGGTTCATTAGCAACCCAGGCAAAATCCACTTCATCAACATCCATACTATATCCTACAGGGATTGTCAAATGGAGATGGTGGTTATTCTCAATACTATTTACAAGGTCCGGGTCCATCAACCCCTTGTAATAACCGGTCAGCCGGGCACGTTCTTTTGTGTTCAGCTGCGTAACAATTTCATGCCCGTTCTGACTAAGTAACTCTATTGCAGATGCATCATCAGGGGCATCAACATCAATTATTAACTGGGGATAAGCCCATCTGTTTTTCCGTATTGTAATTTTCGGCTCATTAATATCTTTACCTGTTTTATAAAAGATAATATTTCTGTGTGGCTGGTGTATTTTCGAAAAATTACCAGGTGTTATATTTACGAGGTCGAAAACCGGTTCAGGCTGAGGAAGACCATACTGTTCATATGCTAAAAGATCCCGGAAGGCCTGCCCCGGGGCACCTTCCCATTTTTCCCTTTTTAAAATCACCAATACTTCACCGGTTTTCCCCGATATTTTTGGTAAAAAAATTGCATCGTTTGAATTATCACTTTTACAGGAAAACAGAAACGAAACAAGAACTACTATAAAAACGCTTTTAAAGCATTCCCGGGTTTTCATGTTTTTCAGTTTTTCTACTTAATTTTTTCCTTTTCCTTATCCTCGTTTTCGTCAGCACTATTGTCCTTTGTTGCTTTCTTGAATTCTTTCATTCCCTGTCCTATTCCT
>JAUWPX010000350.1 GCA_030611395.1 Bacteroidota bacterium
TAAAATTCTATACACATGGAGTTACCGGGTATGTCGATGTCAGAGATGTTGTTAAAGCAATGATACTTCTTATGGAGAGCGAAATAAAGGGTGAAAGATATATTCTGAATTCTGAGAATCTGTCGTATAAAGAAATATTCGGAATGATTGCCCTTGGTTTAAATAAACCTGCCCCGAATATCTATGCTAACCGGTTTATGACAGGTCTGGCATGGCGACTGGATTGGCTGAAAAGTAAGTTCTCGGGAGGGACTCACTTGATAACAAAGGAGACAGCAAAAATAGCTCATAGAGAAACATTGTTTTCTAACGGGAAAGTAAGGAAAGCAGTGGGGATGGAGTTTAGGTTGATGCGGGAGAGTGTTGAAGAAACAGTGGAGAAAATGAATCGCAGAGACGCAGAGTCGCAGAGACGCTGAGAAGATGAGAGATGAGAAGTACCCAGCACCCAGGAATTAAAATCCCAAATTGATGCCAAAGTTAAATGTGTTTGTTTTGCCATACCAGAATGCCGGAGACCAATTTTCATTACCGGAAACATTACCGTTGTTATAGCCGGCAAATACAAATCCGTCATTAATAATTTCGTACCGGGCAGACAGAGAGAACATGCTGCTTTCCCATTCAACCGATTCCATAAACGGAATTCCGAGGCGGTGGGTTCCAAGCGCCGTATAATCGGGTCCTTTTTGTGCAAAAGTATAGGATGCTTTCAGGAACAATCCACGCAGCGGTTTGGCTTCAAGTGATAAGTAAAGCTCTTTACAGTTATCGCGGAGATAATGTCCCAGGTTAAAACGGTTCGATTCAAAAGTTAACGTGGGCACATAATGCATAAATGATAATGGATTTGTACGTGTGTATTCAGCAGTTACAGCCATGTTTTGTACTGGAAACCGGTTTGCCCTGAAGCCCAGCTTGGTTGAGAAGAAATTGGAATGCTCTTCGGGCTTGAACATTCGTCCGATAGACACTTCATCAACAAAAAATGAGGCATATATGTGAAGGTTTTTTAATTGCCTGGAACTTATATCAAAAAACATCTGGGAGTTTTGGTTATCAATTCCTGAGTTGAGGGTGTGATCGACCGATTTAAAAAAGAAAAGAGGAATAAGATATCCCGGATGTATCCCAATATCAGAATAAACAATTGAGTTCCCGACAGAGATATTCAGTTTTTTTAAAGGTGTAAATGTAAAAAGGTTGGTTGCAATAAATTTCTTATAAAATACCTCCCTGTAATCTGTGCCGTAGCTGTTTATCAGGAAGTATGATCTTGAGCTGTCAACCACTTCCGACACAAGCCATCCGTGAACATAGTTAAATTCGAACCATGAGACCGGCTTCAGGTTTACTTTAATATGGGCAAAAGAGGGAGTACGACCTGAGAAGATATTCGAACCATTATAATTTGTGCCCCATGTAAAATGATCCTTCACCAATCCTATTATTCCCCAATTCCATGAGTAGGTTATCCCTCCCATCATTTCACTGTAATCGTAATGTGCCTTATAATTCCCTCCCGTTCGCTGGTTAAGGAATTGATCTTCCGATAGTTTTTCATTCTCATGGTTATCTCTCAAACTGGCATAAAAGCCCCAGTGGTCACCCCAATATGCAAAAGCTTCTGCACCGTTCCAGCGATGCCATACTGCGCCGTTTTTATTGGTCCAGTATTGGATCCCTCCTATCGGGTTTATTGAAAATGTAAAAACCGAGTCTTTTTTATATAGCAGATCCAGGCGTTTATCAAATTCTTTATCAGGTTTCAGTTCCTTATTAAAATCCTTCAGGTAGAAAGCAATATCTTGTTGCTGACGGTTATTAAGCAGGTCAGTTTGTTGTGATGCTTCCTGAAGTTTTTTTGCTATAACCATCCGTGAGTAAGGTTTTGCAACAGTATTTAGATCAATTACCTGCTGGTTAGCAAGTTCGTCAAGAAGATTGTATAATGATTTATGAGAAATATGGTGATAGATACTTTGTCCAAAATTGACCTGGATGGAGGTAGATAGAAGTAAAATTACGAAGATTTTTTTCATTCTTAATAAAGATTTAACCGCAGAGGGCGTAAAGAAGGCGCAAAGGTCGCCAAGAATATCTAAAGATAATAAAGATTTTTCAACTTTATTTTTCCTTTGCGTACTTTGCGGTTAATTACTTCTGGCTTGTTTGATAACAATATTAAAAATCGCTTTCCAGAAATATTTCCAGTCGGTGCGGAATGGAGTCTTTTCATATGCTTCCAGATACTTCATTTCGGATTTCTGGATTTCTTCAAGGGTTTTTGGGAGGTCGTAATAGAAAGGAGGGATAAGTCCGGGTTTATGTTTCGTTCGCTTGTCCTGTAATT
>JAUWPX010000334.1 GCA_030611395.1 Bacteroidota bacterium
ATTCAACCTTTTTAACAATAACCTCATATGGGATGTAATTGTCCTTTTTCCCAAGTATCCAGACAAAAGGCAGTGATGTACGGACCAGTATAACACTCCTGTCAGGCCGGTTATTCATCCCGTTTAGCAACGCAACAATACCCTCCCCCGAAATATCCCTTGCAATTACCTTTGCGTTATCAACCTGTTCATTGAATTTCTCCAGGTTATCAGTAGCAAATGCTTTTGGAATGTTAACCGTATAAATCAAATCCTTTTTCCCGTTTTCAACCAGCTTTTTTTCCCTGTTCCGGTTTTCTATCGCTTCATCACTATCAGCCAAAGAGTGAGAATGAAAAAGTGACAATCCTGATAAACATTCAGGGAATAATTCCAGAAAAGCAAGAGCAACATACCCTCCAAGCGAGTGTCCGACCAAAAAATATTTGCGGGTATTTAAAAAATCCATCACTGATTTAACAGTTTGAGCAAGCAACTGCATTGTATGCACCTTTCCAATAACACCTGATTTACCATGCCCCGGAAGATCTATTGATACTACCCTGCAATGCTCTGCAAGTTCAGCAGAAAATTCACTCCAAATCTCAAGCGATTCAAGGTACCCGTGTAATAAAACAATTACAGGACCTTTACCTTCATCTTTAAATCTAATCGTGGTATTGTTAAAATCAATTGTCTTATACATAATATGCAAATTTAGAAATAAACCTGTTAATGAACATATTGAAAATATTTTTAATAATATATATTTGCTAGCATCAAATAATACTTTCGTATAAGCAAAACAATAACAACATAACAATAAAATATATGAATAAGTTTCTTGGTTCATCTGTTACGAAAAAGTTTGTTATGGCCATCGCCGGACTTTTTATAATTCTTTTCCTGCTGGTTCATTTAGGTATTAATTTCTTATTACTTATCGATGATCCGGTTCCGTTTACCAGTGCTGCACATTTTATGGCAAGCAATATTTTGATCAAAGTATTCGAAATTTTTCTGCTTGCCGGTTTCCCGATACATATTTTATGGGGTATCATTCTTCAGATCCAGAACTGGCTGGCGCGACCGTCAAGATATAAAAAGACTGCATTTTCTCAGACCTCCTTTTTTTCGAAGTATATGATCTATCTCGGTATAATTATCGGAATCTTTCTTTTTATCCATTTTATAAATTTTTACTTCGTCAAACTAGGTTGGGTAGAAGGAGATCATGAGAATTTTTATGGAATGGCAAACGACTTATTTCAACTACCCCTGTACATAGTAATCTACCTGGTTTCTTTTCTATTCCTTGCTTTTCATTTACACCATGCTTTTCAGTCTGCATTTCAGACACTCGGCCTCAATCACAATAAATATACTCCCGCAATAAAAGGAATTGGCCTGATCTATTCGATTGTTGTACCTCTTGGTTTTAGTATTATTCCAATTGTAATATATTTTTTCAAATAAGAATCCGAAAAACAACTCTATATAATTATGACAAAATTAGATGCAAAGATCCCTGAAGGTCCTTTAGCGGAAAAATGGACTAAGTATAAAGCTTCAGCCAAACTGGTTAATCCTGCAAATAAGAAAAAACTGGATGTTATTGTTGTCGGAACAGGACTTGCCGGCGCCGGAGCAGCATCATCTTTGGGAGAATTGGGATACCATGTTAAAAACTTTTGTTACCAGGATACACCCCGCAGGGCACATTCTGTTGCCGCTCAGGGAGGCATTAATGCTACAAAAAACTACAAAAATGACGGTGACAGTATATACAGACTTTTCTATGATATGATTAAAGGAGGAGATTACCGCTCACGGGAAGCCAATGTATACAGAGCCGCTGAAGTCAGTAATGATGTAATTGATCATTTTACTGCAATGGGTGTTCCCTTTGCCCGTGATTATGGAGGAAATCTTGACAACAGGTCATTCGGAGGAGTACAGGTTTCAAGAACTTTTTACGCAAAAGGTCAAACCGGTCAGCAATGTCTCCTGGGAACATATTCATCCCTGAACAGACAAATAGGTAAAGGGACTGTAACTATGTATCCACGCAGGGAAATGCTCGAACTAGTTATCATTGACGGAAAAGCACGTGGCATCATTGTGCGTAACCTGATTACCGGTGAAATTGAAAGGCACTCTGCTCATGCAGTGGTTCTGGCTACCGGAGGCTATGGCACAATATATTACCTTTCAACACTTGCAGTAAACTCTAATCCATCAGCTGCATGGAAAGCTCATAAAAAAGGCGCCTTCTTTGCCAATCCAAGTTTTATACAAATTCATCCCACCTCCATTCCACAACTTAACGAATACCAGTCAAAACTTACCCTGATGTCTGAATCATTAAGGAATGACGGACGGATATGGGTGCCAAAAGAGAAAAATGATAAAAGAGCTGCAAATGACATTCCGGAAGATGAAAGGGATTATTACCTGGAACGAAGGTATCCGGCATTTGGAACTCTTGTGCCAAGAGATGTCGCATCAAGGGCAGCTAAAGAACGTTGTGATGCAGGTGATGGAGTTGGGAAAACAGGATTGGCAGGGTATC
>JAUWPX010000339.1 GCA_030611395.1 Bacteroidota bacterium
CTTTCACATTACCCACAGAGAAAAAATAATTCAATATGACAAAAAAAGAGGAATTCTCGTATCAAGATGCTATCACCGAGATTGAAAGCATCCTTGAGAAAATGGAAAATAAAGAACTTGATGTGGATGTCTTATCCTTCCAGATAAAAAGAGTATCACAACTTATTAAGCTTTGCCGGGAAAAACTCCATAAAACTGAACAGGAAGTAGAAAAGATACTTGATGAAATGGAAAAGGAAGAAGAATAAAAAGAGCTAAGAACTATTCTTTCCCTTGAGGATTAATCATATTTTCCGGTTTAAGCAGTTTATTAAGTTTCTTATTTGTAAGTAGTTTTTTCTCAATCACCAGGTCGTATACACCAATATTTCTTTCAAGAGCTTCCTTAGCTAACTTTGTACATGTTTCATACCCGAGAACCGGGTTCAAAGCAGTAACCAAACCAATACTATTCTCAACCATGGCACGACAATTTTCAGGGTTAGCAGTTATTCCTTCGATACACCTGCTTCTTAACGTTGACATCCCATTTTTTAGCATTTCTATTGATTCAAAAATACTTTGAACAATAACAGGCTCCATAACATTCAGCTCCAGTTGACCTGCCTCAGCTGCCATTGTTACGGTAATGTCATTCCCGATAACTTTGAAAGCGATCTGATTAACAACCTCAGGTATTACAGGATTAACTTTCCCCGGCATTATTGATGAGCCGGGTTGCATTGGAGGAAGGTTAATCTCATTAAATCCTGCTCTGGGCCCTGAAGACAGGAGACGAAGATCATTAGATATCTTTGATAATTTTATTGCTAACCTTTTTATTGCAGAAGAATACATAACGAATGCTCCGGTATCCTGAGTGGCTTCAACAAGATTCTTTGCATTTTTCACCTTCAGCCCTGTTATTTTTCTTAAATGGTTTATTACCTTATCAGAATATCCTGGCTTTACGTTAATTCCTGTTCCAATAGCTGTCCCCCCCATATTTACTTCCAGAAATAAGTTAGCATTTTCTTCAAGCCTTTGAATTTCTTCATCCAATGTTACCGCATATGCTTCAAACTCTTGCCCAAGAGTCATAGGAACTGCATCCTGTAGCTGGGTACGTCCCATTTTTATTACAAACTCAAACTCAATTGCTTTATCATGGAATGATTTTATCAATTCCTTCAATACAACAATCAATGCTTCATTGCTTTTTATTAACGCAATTTTTATAGAGGTAGGATATGCATCGTTTGTAGATTGTGATAAATTTATATGGGTATTGGGATGACAATATTCATATTGCCCTTTTTCGTAACCCATAATTTCAAGTGCCCGGTTTGCAATTACTTCATTCGCGTTCATATTAGTTGATGTTCCTGCTCCACCCTGGATCATATCAACAATAAAATGATTATGAAATTTCCCCCTGATAATCTCCTCACATGCCTGTACTATTGCCTTATATTGCTTATCTTCAAGCAGCTTAAGTTCATAATTAGCATGTGCAGCTGCTAATTTAACCTGTGCTAATGACTCTATCAAATCCGGGAAAAAATTTAGCAGTATCCCACTAATATTAAAGTTTTCCAGGGCACGAAGTGTTTGTATACCATACAGATATTCATATGGCACCTCCCGTTCACCTAATAAGTCATGCTCAAGCCTGGTTTTACCGGACTCATACTGAGCAGCCCTGTTAACCAGCCTGTTATTAGCATGTCGCATTCTTCGTGAAATAACCCTGACAATATTTGAGAATACTTTAATTGATGTTTCCCCATACTGTTTAAAGAATTCTTTTTTAATGCATAAGACATAAGCAGGAACAATTACACGGGCCGAGGTTGAGTGTGGAGAATTATCATTCAATGAACCTTCACCAAGAAAATCGCCGGCACCAAAAAAAGCTAACTCTTTATTATTTCCTGCTACAGTATTTTTACATAATTTAACTTCACCTGTGTAAATAATGTAAATATTTTCACGAGGTTCATTTTCCCTGAATAATAAAGACCCTTCAGAATATGATTTCTCTTCAATATTCTCTGCCAGTAGTACCAGATCCTTTTCTTCTAATCCCTTAAAGAGTTCTATCCCTCTAATGAATTTGATTATTTTTTCCTTTTTCACTTTTTTTTTAACAAAAATTAATCAGTAAATTTAAAAGAAAAAACCGGAATTTACATCCCGGTTTTTCCACCCTAAAAATTTAACCTAAAAACCACAAATTTCACTTGTTTTCATTCTTAACCGAGAAATTTGTTCTATTACCCTCAGTCTTCATTTAAGTAAACGTAAACAAAAATATTTTGTTACAAAAAATAAAGAAATAATTACATTTTTTAATAACTACTCCGTTTTTGTAACTATTTAGTCTCTTCGCTTCTGATTATTTATATTTCTTCTTCAGAACCGGAAATTAAGACCTACAAGAAAATTCCTTGAAGCCTGTGGGAAATATCCATCCATTATTTTGTTTTCTCCATCAACAATATACCGGTAAACCCATGCATTTGTCTCATA
>JAUWPX010000340.1 GCA_030611395.1 Bacteroidota bacterium
TCTAAATTAAATCTGAACTTACGAATTTGCAGAGAATCCTGCTCCAGATTATATACGGTATTAATTTGTAATGAATCGTCATAAACAAACATTTTAATTTTTGACGTATCTACTATCCCTACCGGTGTTTTAGACTCAATACTAATTTTCTGATTTAATTCAATTTGAGCGCTTTTTCTTATCGATGGAGTTAATACAAGTGTTTTCTCTACACTGTCAACAACCTCCCGGCTGCCCTTTCCTTTTCCAACAGGAGCTATGTATCTTAATAGAGAGGTGTCGGTAAACGAGATAAAATTCCCTGTAGAATCTTCCTTTATGTATTCCAGCTTAAGCGTTACCAAATCGGTGGAGGACACAATAGTGTCTGTAATCCAAATATTTACAGTATCCCCAATAATAAATTCTTCTTTTATGAACCATTCATTTTTTGTATCAATATCAATCGGTGTTATTTCAAGTTTTCTCTCTTTTAATGGTTTATTAAAAACCAGCTGAATATGTTCCCTGGTTTCTCTTGTCGAATTTTTAAGATACTGAATTGAATGGTCTTCGGTAAAAAGAAATAGCCTGACATCCGGTTTTATTTCTGTTGTATCAATGCCTAATGTATCAACACTTATTGTATCAATGTCTATTGTATCAATGTCTATTGTATCAATGTCTATTGTATCAATGTCTATTGTATCCATGCCTATTGTATCAATACCTATTGTATCAATACCTATTGTATCGGCATATATTACGTCAGTATATATTATGTCCGTATTTACTGTGTCTTTTCCCGTAGTGTCAATTAAAAATTCCGGTGGTGCACTAATAATAAGGATTGAATCTGAAAAAGCAAAATCCTCCCCGGC
Source organism: Bacteroidota bacterium (assembly GCA_030611395.1). Lineage (GTDB taxonomy): Bacteria > Bacteroidota > Bacteroidia > Bacteroidales > VadinHA17 > JADFUQ01. The sequence continues at coordinate 861 of JAUWPX010000340.1, forward strand.
CTGATCAAAATAATGATTTCGATTACCGTCTTTTATTGCAAATATCCTGAATGTATCTGCCTTAACATTATTTATACTGAATCTACCTTCTTTGTCCGGTTTTGCAATATACAAAGGAGGTGTTGTTTGTGGAATTGTATCATCCAAAAGATCATATAATAACACCTCCACCCCTTCTTCTTCCGGCTCAAGATCAAACGCCCTGAGTACAATACCGTTTACTGATAATGAATCCAGCCAGTTTCCCGTGGAAAAAACAAATTCATAATCTATTATCGGATTTCCCTCGTTATTATCTACTATGGCATCATAAAAAGAAAACGTGTATGTTGTGTTTTGTTTTAGTTCCTGTTTACCCAGCTCAATAATAATTTTCTTTCCCCTTACATATATCTCAGGTTTTTCATCAAGTGGTGGTGAAATAACAAGTTTTTGTTGAAGATTGTCAAGACGCACAAATTCATTAACTTCTATTTCTATTTTGTCTGATCCAAAATTCTTTGAATAATTATTCGGGGTACTCTCAATTATTTCAGGTGCCAGAATGTCTTTTTCTCCTCCGAGGGGAGATCCGACCCGTGCACAATTTATTGTACTTAAAAGAATAATTGAGATTAATATCAAGAAAACCGGTTTGTTCACAGTAAATATAATGTTGTGGTGTAAACAGCAAACTTACAAACTTTACAAATATTTTCATCAATTATATATGATGAGATATTAAAAATTTTTAGTTTTGACCGATAATTAATAATTTATCATGATACTTTTAGATATACCCTGGAATATAAATCCCGAAATTTTTAGTGTTGGCAAATTTGCAATTCGCTGGTATGGTCTTTTATTTGCTTCCTCATTTTTCTTCGGTTACCTCATTATGGCCGGGTTTTTCAAAAAGGAAAAAATACCGGAAGAAGTTCTTGACAGGCTAACTTTATACATGGCTCTTGGTACAATAATAGGGGCCCGCCTTGGTCATTGCCTGTTTTACGAACCGGATTATTATCTCAGTAATCCTGTTGAAATACTAATGGTATGGCATGGAGGACTTGCAAGTCACGGTGCCGGAATAGGTATTTTTATCGCGTTATATCTGTTTGCCAAAAAATCGAAAAAATCTTACTTATGGATTCTTGACAGAATGGCTTTTGTTGTTGCCCTTTCCGGTTTCTTTATCAGAACAGGAAACCTGATGAATTCTGAAATATATGGTGTTGAAACCAATCTCCCCTGGGGTTTTGTATTCCTAAGGAACGGAGAAACAGTGCCAAAACACCCAACACAGATATATGAAGCACTCGCGTATTTGTTTGTCTTCATTCTCCTTTACTTCATATACAAAAGAAACCAGGGGGTGTTTAAATCAGGTTTATTATTTAGTCTGTTCATGATATTTGTTTTTGGTTTCAGGTTTTTTATTGAATTTATTAAAAACAACCAGGTAGCTTTTGAGTCTGGGATGACATTAAATATGGGCCAGTGGCTTAGCATTCCTTTTGTTCTGTTTGGTATTATTCTGCTCTTTTTTGTTCTGAAAAAACCAGTGCCTGAATAGCTAAATTATTAAGTAAAATAACCACAACTTGTTTCAAATGGGTGGTTACAATAAAACAATAACCCGTACTTTCCATAT
>JAUWPX010000170.1 GCA_030611395.1 Bacteroidota bacterium
TAATTATTAATTTAGCCTGACGTATTCATAAATATAATCAGAAAAAAACCATGAGCAACGAAAAATTTAATTTTCAGAAATTTATTGAGGATTCAAAAAATGCTGTATTGAGTCCTAAAGAGTATTTTACCACACTAAGTACTACCGGTGGCTTTGGCGAACCGGTGATTAAAGCAGTTATATATGGGTTTATCGCGGGTGTTTTTGCTTTGTTATGGAGTCTTCTCAATATCTCTGGCGGATCGGGGATGGGGAGTTTATTTGGCGGAGCTGTTGGCATAATGGCTTTTATAGGTGCAATTATAGGCGCCCTTATAGGTCTGTTTATAGGCGGAGTTATTGTTTTGATTATTTCATCTATTTGCAGTGGATCAAATAATTATGAGGCAAATGTAAGAGTGGTAGCCGCGATGATGGTCCTTACGCCCATTAATGCATTTTTGAATGTTTTTAATGGTATAAGTCCGGTACTTGGGAGTATAATTGGACTGATAGTAAACCTTTATGGGTTATGGATGCTGTATCATGCATTGAACCAAACACTAAAGGCAAAAGAGGAAACGTCAAAAATAATTGCACTGGTTTTGGGGGGTTTAGTTTTGTTATTTGCAATTATTGGCTTTGGCACACGAAAAAAATTGAATAAATGGGAGAAAAATCTTGGAGATTATGAAAATTTCTCAAAAGAATTTGAAAAAAGCGCAAAAAAAATGGCGGAAAACTATGAGGAAATAGCAAAAGAAATGGCGGAAGGAATAGCAGAAAAAACGGAAGAGATAGCAGATGAAATATCAGAAGTATATGGGGGTGCTGAAGGGGATTATGAATTTGAAATGGCAAACGGGGAAGAAGTAAAAAAAATTAATCCTGTTTCAGTAACCATGGCATTGAAAAGTCTTGATGAGGACAATAATTTTGCAATACTCAGTAAAGGAGATTCATTTGTTCAAGCTACTGTAGGAGAAGAGGGATACATTGTTGAATACAGAGATGATTCGGGCCATTTCAGGAATGTAGAACCGGGTATATCTTATGAAAAGGTTGTAGTTATATTCATTGGATTTCTCAATGATAGTGATTCATGGAAAGAAATAACAGAATGGGAAGCAGCGGAATAATAATACTTTGAGAAAGAAAAAACCCTGAAGTCTAAACTTCAGGGGTTTTTTGTGTTAATATTTACTTTACGGTTACATATCAGAAGTCATTATAAAGAAAGGCTTCATTTCAAAGCTGTGATAAAAAGGACGTAATCTTTTTGTGTTATAATAAGTATCTACCTGAACGATCTTTTTGGTATTAGTAATAACATCAAGAGGAACATTATCGTATCTTCCATTCTTAAGAACCACAAGACGTCCGTGTATTTTTTTCAGGATCAGATCGAGTGCCAGGTTACCGAATGCCATAGGGACAATAGAATCAAAAGCATCAGGATCACCACCTCTAACCATATATCCTAGTTTCTGGGTAATAGTATCAATAGCTTTCCCTTTATTATATTCAGGAGAAAGTTTTTTTAATTCTGCTGAAACAAGGTCACCGATACCACCAAGTTTAGCGTGTCCGAATGCATCTTTTTCACTATTTTGAAAAGTCATTTCAGCCCCTTTAAACATTGCCCCTTCTGAAACCAAAACAACAGCATAGTTGCTTGGATTATTATTACGGTCTTCGACAAGTAATTTTGTAAGACTATTAATATCAAATTGATATTCCGGAATTACACAACGGTTGGCAGAGCCTGCCATAGTTGGTAACATAGCGGTAAAACCTGCATATCTGCCAAATACTTCCAATACCAAAAACCGTTCATGGGAGCCTGCAGAGGTTCTCAGACTGTTTGTCATCTGAATAGTCCTGGTCACACAGGTGCTGAATCCGATACAATAATCAGTTCCCGGCACATCGTTATCCATGGTTTTTGGCATGGCGACAACCTTAATGCCTTCCTTGTATAGCCGCACTGAATAACTTAAAGTATCATCTCCGCCAATGGGTATAAGGTAATCAATCCCAAGCCACTCGAGATTTTTTATTACTTCAGGAGTAAGATCATTTATATCTTTATTATAGGTGTCTTTTAAATGATCGGGTACCTCATCTTTTTTCATATGACTTGGTCGGGTACGGGATGTATGAAGAAACGTGCCACCGGTTCTGCCTGCTTTGTTAACAATATCATCGGTAAGGAACATGTAAGAATCGTTATTGTTGGCTTTTTTGTCGCGGACCAGCTCAATTATTCCCCTCCATCCTCTTCGTAAACCGATTACCTTGTAACCTTCACGGTTAGCACGGATTGTAATTGCGCGAATTGCCGGGTTTAATCCGGGAACATCACCCCCACCGGTAAGAATACCGATTACCCCGTTTATTTTTTTTGTATTTACCATAACTATTAAATTAATTCATTAAAAAAATGTATATGTTTTTAAAATTACCTACTTACCTTACTTAACTTTAGTTACCTTAAGTATCATCTGAAATCTGAATAAATTCCTCTTTATAACTATCATTAGCTTTTTTTATTCGCTTCAGTCCTTTGTAAAATAAAACAATACCATTCATTAAACAAAATAAAAAAAACAGAAAATATAAAATAAGCAGTATTATTTGCGAAAGTATAAACTTGTTTTGGTATTTAGTTTCTGATTGTATAAGCTTAAGGTCCAGGTTGCTTTTATTGAAAGTTTTCATCTTACCGATAAGCAAATTTGAACTTTCGCGAAACAAAGAATTAAGAGAATCAACCATTTTCTCATGAACAACTATTTCATTATCATACATCATCCTGACAGAATCCAATAATAGTATTTGACCCTGGGCTTTTATAAGCAGGTTGCTCATTGCCTCGTTGGTTTCATTAGATTTTACAATAGAATTGTTTAATTGCCGGTTAAGCTCATCCACGTTATAACTAAGATCTTCCACCTCCCTGTTAATAAGGTCGTGGTTAATGGATTGGAATTTTTCTTTTGCTGTGATTTTACTTTTTATAGTCATTTGATCGAAAAATGACGCCGATATCTTTTCGAGTTTATTTGGCAAATAGGTCATGCTAAAAATTATTAGCAAAAGTCCTGATACAGCAGCATAATTGATTTTTCTCATTTTATTATTTGCGATTGATTAATTCTTTATTGTGATCGTTTCTGTTACCGCCCCTCAACATTAAAAAGGCTTGTTTTTTTCTCAATAGTTCTGACTATAAACCATATGATTAGCCCGGTGAAGAAAATAATTATCCAGCTTAATCCGGGATACCAGTTTCCTGTAATACTATAGTTTCTAACAATGGCAAGGATGGTAAAGGCATAAATAATATTCCCAAAACCATTATATTCTCTTTTAAAAATGTTTTTCCAGGAAAATGGCAAATTACCGGGAGCCCATTTGGAAAAAGAAGGGGTATTAATAGCCCATTCTTCATATTCCTTTCCAAATTTTCGTTTTAGGAATTGTTCTTCGGCAAACATAATCCGTTCATAATACAACCAGAATGCAAGTATAAAAATAACAATAAAAAGTGTTGATTCGGTAAAAAGAGACAGGCCAAGCCAGATAACAAAATTGCCTAAATACAACGGATGCCTGACAATTGAATAAATTCCTGTAGTGTTAACAACTTCAGCCTTTTGACCCTTGATATTTCTTCCTGACGTGTTTTTGGGAGTATGTCCTATGGTAAATGCACGGATTGCAAGTCCCAGAAAACTAATAACGAGATATACAGTATCCGTTATTAGAAAACTACGATCAGGATTTTGTTCGTTAAGCATCAAAACAATAATGCCTGCTGTAAGTAAAACAATGGGCAGATATCCCCTTCTCTTAAAAAGCCAGCTTCCTGATTGTTCAAACTCTTCGGTTAGCGCCATATATCATCATGTTTGTTAGGATGCAAAAATAAGAAAAAGAAAACTATTGCAATGAAATTAGAATACTTAGAGGTAAAAACAAGAATTGCAGTATTAACGACTATTTTCATATTTCCTTTGATTATAATATGCAAGAACTACTAGAATGAAAACAGAAGCCAGGATATAATATACAAGAGAAGGAATTGGGACAGGATCACCGCCTGCGTAGGAATGAAGTCCGCTGAGATAATAATTAACGCCGAAATAGGTCATAAGAATAGAACTAAAACCAAGCAATGAAGCAAGATTAAAAGTAAAAGTCGTTTTTAGTCCGGGGACAAATCTCATATGAAGGATAAATGTGTAAACAATAATGGAAATCAAAGTCCAGGTTTCTTTAGGGTCCCAGCCCCAGTAGCGACCCCATGATTCATTTGCCCATATAGCACCAAGCACTGTCCCTAATGTAAGCAAATAAACACCAAC
>JAUWPX010000309.1 GCA_030611395.1 Bacteroidota bacterium
CAAAACCGGCATCCCATACCTCTTCGTCTAAAACAGTAGTATCTCTCTGTCCGTAAACTTCAACCGGTTTCGCCACACAAGCCAATAAAACGATGTATAGTAATATCCTCATCTCCCCTGGTTTTTTATAATTTATTGTATTGAAACTTTAATATTTATGACTTACGAGTTGCCGACTGTTGACTGCCGGATTTCTTCCAAAACAGGCGTCAAAGATAACAAAAACATTAAAATGCAATACTAATTTGCAGTCCTAATGTATTCATATTTCTACCTGTGTACATTAGTCGCGGTTCGATTTTCATAGACAGGTCATTACTAATATCATAATCGAATAAATGTGCATCAACCGTGGCATCCACAATATTCAGCAGGTACAATCCAACCAGTCCGATATATGACAGATCACGGTTTCTGCGATAATAGTCCATATTATGCTGAAGCTGTTCCTTGAACCAGGTCTCCTGCTTAGAATCGTATGTATCAGGATGAAGAACCGGATCAAAATCAGCCGGATTGAGACTTCCGCTAATAACGTCTAAATAGCTTTGAGTTTCAGGAAGTTCATCCGTAAAATCGATGTAGGCACTTTTATACTTAGAATAATTAGTCATGTTAAAAGTGACAGAATATCCAAGTGCGCCAAAACCTGCATATACAATAGGTAATTTCCAATATTTTCTATTATATATCTGTCCTAATCCAGGGAAAATTGCTGAATAGAGGGATGCTTTAGCCGGGGAATGAGATTCCAGCAGGGAAGAATCTACCGCACTAATTTCAGTATTTTTCTCTTTCATTTGTGAAAATGCACTATATGATCCGGAAAGGATTAGAAAAAGAAAAAGTGTTGAAAATATTTTTATAAGAAATGTCTTTCGATCCAATTTTATTCCTGTATTTGCTCAAAGTGTTCAATTGTGAGCAAATATATAGAAATTAACCCTTATGTTGATCTAATATCCCAATAATCCGCTCCATCTCTTCAGTGTTATCAAACGGGATAACGATCTTTCCTTTCCCGTCTTCATTCACTCTGAATTGAACCCTGGCATTAAAAAATTCAGACAGATGCTGAGAAAGCACTTGAAAATCTTCATTTATTTTCTGTTTACGTTCATTCTTAGAAGTATCTTTGTTTGCATCCCTGTTTATCTGGCGAACCAATTCCTCCGTTTTTCGCACAGAAAGCTCCTCATCAATAACTCTGTAAAAAACTTTTATCTGGGTTTTGGGGTCTTCAATATTAACAAGAGTACGGGCATGTCCCATCGACAACTTTTTCTCCCTGATACCCAATTGTATTTCGGCAGGTAATTTCAGTAAACGAAGATAATTGGATATCGTTGATCTTTTTCTTCCAACCCTGTCACTCAGATTTTCCTGTGTAAGCTGACACTCTTCGATAAGTCTCTGATAACTGATCGCAATTTCAACTGAATCAAGATCTTCACGTTGAATATTTTCAACCAGGGCAAGTTCCAGCATAGCCTGGTCATCAGCAGTCCTGAAATAGGCAGGCATTTTTTTCAATCCGGCGATTATAGAAGCCCTGTAGCGCCTCTCACCGGTAATAAGCTGGAATTTCCCATCAGCCAGCTTCCTGACGGTAATAGGTTGTATTATTCCAAGCTCCTTAATAGATGAAGCAAGTTCATTTAGTCCTTCTTCATCAAATTTTGATCTTGGCTGGTAAGGATTTGTCTCTATCTGATCAATATTGATATCTGAAATTGAATCAATATTCTCATACTTCTCTCTGTCAGCATCCTCAATTAATGCTCCCAAACCTCTTCCAAGTGCATTTTTTCTTACCATATTAACATCATATTAAATAATATCAGTCCATAAAGTCAAACAAACTTTAAATTAAAGAACCAAATAGTAAATAACAAATAGCAAATTACAAATAACAAATAATATCCAAATATCAATTAAGAAATGACCGAAACTGTTTTAAGCATTGAATTTTTGAATATTGTGATTTATTTGACATTTGGTGCTTGTTTTTTGTAATTTATAATATTTATTTTAATCAATTACTTTTTCAGAATTCTTAATTTTTGTTTTGTTATTCTTTTGCATGATTTCACGGGCAAGATTCAGAAAGTTAATTGAGCCTTTTGAGTTTGCATCATACAAAATAGCAGGTTTTCCAAAACTAGGCGCTTCACTCAGTTTAACATTCCTCTGGATAATGGTTTCAAAAACCATCTGCTGAAAATGCAACTTAACTTCATCAACAACCTGATTAGCAAGACGCAATCTTGAATCATACATTGTAAGAAGAAAACCTTCAATTGCAAGATCCGGATTTAACCTGGTTTGAATTATTTTAATGGTATTTAACAGTTTGCCCAAACCTTCAAGAGCAAAATATTCACATTGCACAGGAATTATTACCGAATCGGCTGCTGAAAGAGCATTAACAGTAAGCAGTCCCAGGGAAGGTGAGCAGTCGATAAAAATAAAATCATATTCATCAGGCAACTTCTCTATAACCTTCTTTAGCATTTTATCCCTGTTGGGCATGTTTAACAATTCTATTTCAGCACCAACTAAATCAATATGTGATGGAATGATATCCAGATTTTTAATTTCGGTATTTAAAATAATATTTCCGGGATTCACATCATCAATAAGACACTCATAAATACCTGTCTTTATCTTTTTGATATCCAAACCGATACCTGATGTGGCATTCGCCTGGGGATCATTATCAATAATCAGTACCCTGTTCTCTAAAGTAGCCAGACTGGCAGCCAGGTTTATTGCTGTTGTTGTTTTTCCAACGCCCCCTTTTTGATTTGCAATTGCAATAATTTTTGCCATATATTGATTATCAGTGTTATAATTATTAATACT
>JAUWPX010000045.1 GCA_030611395.1 Bacteroidota bacterium
TTAAATTCCATCAGGTCATTATGAGTAAATTTTACTCCTGCAAAGTTTGGTATCTTAACCGAAACCTTTGTAAGTAATTCGGGCATTGAAAGGTAAACACCAGACATGGATGGCATGTGGTAATAATAAACAGGCAAATCAGGCACCAATTTTGCTACTTCTGACATAAATTCGATCAGTATATCAACTGTTGCAGGTTTAAAGAAATTTGGCCCCATAAGAGCAATAGCATACGCACCAATTTCTTTTGCATGTTTGGCTAAAATTTTACAGGTTTCTAAACTCGGACCACCAACATGGACTATAATTTTAAAGTCATCGGTTGCTGTTTTTACCCATTCTTCGGCTATTTTTTTTCGTTCATCAGTGGTCATCGAAATGCCTTCTCCGGTTGTGCCGTTTATGAATGCGCCGTTAATTTTATTACTTTTTAAAAAACCAGCATACTCTTCAATGGGATTGTGATTAATACTTCCATCCTTGTGCATTGGTGTAAATGGTGCTACAATTATTCCTTGTAATTTATCAAAATTCATTTATGTAACATTAAAAATTATTTATTTTCAGGTAATTTGAATTCAAACTGATAAGATTAATATTTAAAAACCGAATTGTATGACAAATATAGCTAATCATTTTTCATAAACAAATATTTTTACATAAATATTTATACTTAAAATCAGTCAAAATAAATTTTAAATGATTTTTCTTTGAATTGGATAAAGGAATCAAGTGTGATTTGAATGAAAATAATTTGAATTTCCTGAAGAAGTATAAATCTTTTATAAAGTTTTCTTCATATTCTCTTTGGACAAGAGATGAAAATATATTTCAAGGTGATTTTTCATTGTAATACGAAATTTGTCTGGATTTCCGTTTTTAATAACATTCACAATCTCTTTATGTGAGGACCATTTCTTCTTTTTAGAATATAATACATATTTTGTTAATATGTCATCATAATTTTCTTTAATAAAAATAAAGACTGGGGAGAAAATCTTGCATAATCTAAAAATTGTAGGATTTCCTGTCATTTCATAAAGTTTATAATGGAATTTGGATTCTTCTTCTACTGTAACCCGGTTAATTTCCAAAACTCTTTCCCTGTTGACAATATTTTCCAGTTCCTGAATGTCCTTTTCAGTCTTATTTAAAAAAATATAATCACCCATTCCAATTTCAATCGTAACTCTTAATCCCAGAATGTCCAATAATCGTTCCTTACTTATAATTCTTGGATCAATAACTCTTTCAATCCCACCAAGAATATCAGGCTCTCTCAATATCATTCCCCTTTTTGTTCTTGTTTCAATTAGGCCTAACATTCTAAACCGGCTCAAAGCTTCTCGTAAAACGCTTCTGGCTACTCCCAGAGCTTTTGCTAATTCTGCCTCCGTTGGTATATGATCTCCGGGTATCAAATTACTTTCTTTAAAAAAATCCCTGAGCTTTTCTTCAACACTGTCAACAAGAGTAGTGGATTGATTAACTAATTTCAAACTATTATGCATAATTGTATATTATATTAAATTTATTGTCGTACAAATCTAACAAAATAAATATAACTACTTCCCAATAATTATTTCCTTACTTTCTGCCGGTCTTTTTTGATTCGATTTCCTTTAGCTTTTTCACGGCTGCAAATTTTGCTGCAGCAATTGTTTCCCTGTTAGCCTTTTCTGTTATTTTACCACGGGTCAAATCTTTAATAGCAATATACCCGTTCGTTAAGAGAAGCTGAATAACTATGTTGTTGATGATAGTGTCCTTATTGTAGCCCCTGGCGATATATACTTTGCTGCAGTCATTATAAAACTGGTCGGCAAATTCCTGGATATTAGGTAACCACATTAATTGTTTGTATGTTTCGCTAAATCCGTTTAACTCTATATTAATATTGGGTGTTATTAGCAAAGGACTAAATTTATGGTTCTTTGGTAAAGGATAGAAACCTGCTAATCCTGACATATCTATTTTAGTTTTCATATCATCCACTCTAACCAGCCGGGCTTTTCGCATTTCTTCAAGCTGATACAAATAAAAATTGTATCGCCATATTTCCATGTTATGTTTATGATGCCTGAAAAGGGGCTTGTAACACTCAACTATTAATTTTTTAACATGATTTTTCTTTTTGTCAAGGTCGGAGTTCATAATTCTTACTTCGCGTATCAGGGTCTTTACATCTTCAGCTGCTTTTTGCGGTCCTGTAATCTCTTTCCCTTTTCTGCCCAGATCGGTTGAAAGAATACCTAACTGAATTTGTTTACCTTTTCCTGTACCATCAGGTCTTCCTTTAAGGATTTCTATCAAATGTTTTCTTATCTTGCTCTCACCTGGTTCCGCGATAAAAGGATTTCCGGCAGGTGTGCTGGCAAGAGTTATAAATAATGTTCCAAAAAAATCACTGTCAATTGGGAATGAAATATTCTTCTTATCCTCATCGCATTTTGCATCCGCAATAAACCTGTTTTTGATAATGTCAAACCTGACTTTCTTAACAATAAATTTCTTGTTATTCCTGATAAAGGATTTATTTATAAATATTTTGTTAACAGTATCCTCAAGGTCAATCTTATCCATCATTTTATATGATGATGACAGGTAATGTATTCCGGTAAATTCATCATTTTCCCATGACAGAATATCATCAAGATGGTTGCCATACCGGTCAATTATTTCAACAATATTCCTGTCACCTGAATAGCGTAGTAGAGTACGCAGAATATTGGGGTTATCAGAGCTGGTTGCCTTTTCTTTTCTCTCACCATGTGAATCACGATAAAGAAAAAAGTTTTCAGGGTTAGCATATCGTTTCACTCCTGCCTCTTCTCTGGCAAAATTGTATGCAGTTAGCATGATATCAATTTTAAAAGGCATTTTAATATCACATAAACCACTGATAGTGCTTCTTGAGTTAAGGTCATGAACATTACTGTCCGCACTGCTTTTGAAAAGGGAATTGTAATATTTAATAAAATCCGGATCAAAATCTGTAACACGTGAAAAATCCCCCATTTCTGTACCTATCCCATACAAGTTGCCCTCTTCATCCGGAAACAAGTGAAACATATCTCCGGCAATCATTTTTATTGAACGGATGCCCGGAAGATCTTTCTTCATCCATTTAAGCATCATGGCAGCAAGCATTTCTGATTTACCAACCCCACTGTCACCGCTTATCTGGATAACAAAAATACTGCCATCATCTTCTTCCACTGCAAACAACGAACCATGAACCGGTATGCCACCTAGTTCCTTTACTTTCTCATTAACCATGGTCAACCTGGGTTTCTTAATGTTCCCAAAATAATCAACAGATTTCTTCAAAGGTGTAACGATAGTTTTTATGTTCCCATTTGGCCCCTTCAGATCAAAATAACCAATTTGAGGGAATGATATAACCTTTTCAGGAGCCCCGAGAAAAAGGATTATGTCAGGAATAAACTCCTGAACCTCATTAAGCTTAACAAATCCGGGCCCTAACAGGCGGTAATTATCTGTCAGGTATTTAAGAAAAGATTTTTGAAATATATGGAGTTCCTTTACCAAACCGGTATTTATAATTTTACACCGGTAATCTTCTTCGTCAAGGTTATGGGCAAACAGGGCGAGTCGTTTTGCAAAAAATGATGATAAAGGCCTGACCTGCATTTTTTTTATGAATTCATTATGGTCAGGATTTTCAGAGCCTGTATTGTTGATTGACGGATCATCTGATCTGTCTATTTTATGATATGGATATTCCCTTTTTTTAGCATCGGTTGCTATCCTGGTATGTGTTTGCACCGGCTGTTCCCAGGCAGTTACTCCACAACGTGACATTAATTGTGCTATCCATAATAACGATCCTTTATCCCATTTTTCAAGGGTTTTGTTTTGTATTGGAAAGTCTTTGTGAAGCACAATTCCATGCTGCACCATTTCATTTTTATTTGAATTCTGTTCCAGAAATTCTGTTTCAATCAGTCTGATTAGTATGTGGTTATATTTTTTATAATACTCATTGTTTTTAGTCATGTTTGCAAGGCTGATAAAAAACAGAACCATTTCCCTTACTTCATCATGCAGTTGTTCAGGAAAAATTTTTACATTTTTTTGCACAAATATTTCATTCAGTATTGTTTCTATTTCTGCAGGAATAAGTTGTGATATCAGATCTTCTTTTATCAGCCTGATATCTTCCTGTTCAGTTATATCATAATGGGGTGTTAACCGGTTTATTTTCTCAATCAGCCTGGTTTCAAACCAATTATTTTTCTGCAGCAGGTAAATGAACAATATCCTGTTTGTTATTGTGAGGTTCGGGTGATAAAGCTTTTTACGGATTGTTTGCTGAATAACTCCGGGGTATCTTCTCATCATGTCATCCCGCTTGAGATCTTCCAGTTTCTTATCTATCTTTTCGAAATACCTGTTGGTGAAAATATCCTGATTAAGGTCGTTTAAAGATAACCCTGTAATCCCGATGAATTTTAAAGCAACTGTACCCGCGAGCTGTTCAAATGTTGGTTCAACGGGATGCAGTTCAAAAGGGAGATTAAAATGGAGTAATAATTCCTCAATAAATTTTTTCAGTATTCTGTTATAACCTTCAAGTTTAGCCAGGTCGCCTGAAATATCATTCTTGTTCGCTTTAATTGAGAGTATTTTTGTTTTTGCATCAGAGAACAAAATCCTTTCCAGTTCAATCAGGATTTCCTGCATAATAGTCAGCTCCTCCGGGTTGTCAAGTATATACCTGTCCGGTTGGAATTCCAGCTTGCTTTTAATGTATTTCAGCAAGGTTGTTTTTCCGTATTTGGCAATTACCGTATTGATATCAAGTTTTTTAAGTTGTGGAATATTACGGTAAATCTGAGGTAAAAGGTTCTCATATACTTTTGTAAATGCTTTGGATGAGATGAATTCAGTCAGATTTCTACATTTCCCGACATTTTCATAAAACTCCAGCACCGCATTTTTCGAATCGCCAATTGAATTGATTGAGACCCCGCATTCTTTTGGAAAAGCATGATAAAGTGTTTTTATATCACTGATCCTTAGCGAAATATTATAATTCTTATTAAGATCACGGATAACATTAAAATCTTCAAGAATATTTTCAATCAGTTCACTGTCACTGCGAACTTTGAAAATATCAATTAAAATATCATCTGTTTGTTTATCTTTGTTTGAAGGATCATTTTTCGCTTTATGGAATGTATTCCAGTATTTCAGGAATATACGGAGGGCATTTTCAAATTCATCAATAAAATTATCGTAGCTTTCTGCAGAACCTTCAATGTAATCTCCAAGTGAGAAACGCAGGAATCCTGTTTGATAGGGTATAAGTGCAATTCCGCGCTGGTCTGCAAGTTTTTTCGTGAATTTTTCTAAATCCTGGTATGAAAAGAAATCTTTCAGATGAAGATTGAAAAGATAAGAACCGTCTGAATCAAGAACACTAATCTCGTTTTGTTCATTTTCTTTTAAAACTGCTAATGCTTTGTTCTTTGCCAGCTCCAGTCTTTTATTAGCTTCCTGTCTGAATATCTTATTTATCCTGAAATTATTTAGTTCACTTACCAGGTGATCTTTATAATAGCTAAAGAAGGGAATTCCTTTGTATTTGAAATCATCAGGAAGCTCCAGAACATCAAGCTTATCAAGAGAAACAAGTTCTTCAAGAAGAAAAAGGTGAAGCGGACTTCCTTCAAATAATGACGGATTTCGTGTATGGGCATTATTTCCGTTTTCACGGATATTTATGTTGTCACGTATCTCTGTCATGATATGCTTTTTCAACTTCTCTTTTATTTTATATCTGGAGGCATCTTTTGGAAGACTTTCATCCATCCTGTCTTTTATTTTCTTTGCCAGTTGGGCAGTTTCCAGTATATTAACAAGGATGAATAATGAGTTTGTGTTTCCTTTTTCAACTCCGAATTGTTTCCTGGCATAATCAATTACATCTTTTCTGACCGGTGTTGCTAAAAGAGAACCGAGACGATCTCCGGTTGCCCCGAGGTTTTTTGTTGTTGACAAAGACGATACAATACTTATCCTGGCAAATGAACCTATATTATTCATTATATACCTTGAAATAGTACGCCATTTCGGCTCTTCAGGATCCTCAATTTTTACAGCATCGTTATATGCTTCGTCCAAAAATAAAGTAAGTTTACTGTTATTTAGAAACTTAAGGAATTTTATCAGGTGAGGATTATTAAAATCAGTGAATCCTGATGGGTTGGACGGATCGTTGATAATAAGGGTTGAATTTTCGCAGAACCGGTCCCACAAATTTCCTGTTTCGTCGAATAATTGAAAAGTGCTTTTTATTCGTTCAAGTTTTGTAAGTAGCCGTTCCCAGTCAACATGTCCCTCCTCATTAAGTTCAATCTCAATATCAAATGGATTCAGATCAAAACGATCGGGTGAAAAAAGATCTTTGTACTCCCAGGCTGCTTCCTGGTTAAAGAAAATAAACGGGTTTGGAGTCCGGTTCTTGTAAAACAACAGATCTCTGATAATCATTTGTACATCATCTGAAATAGATGTTTTTTCCAAATTACCCAGATTGCTTATGAACTCATTAATGATATTCTTATCTGCTGATCCTTTTTTGTTGTATTTGTCTTCAATGCCAAGATCGATCAGCAGGTTCCTGAACCTTCCCTGATTATCTGAACTGTTTTCAACTTTAGTAAGATATTCTTTGTACTTTTCAAGAAAAAGATTTATTCCGAAATTATTATGAAAATGGTTATGGAGTGTTCTCTGGTAATTATCAGGGACGACATCCAGAATAGTTTTGCACCTGTTTATTATTGAATCCTGTACAGGTTTTAGAGGGCGCTTGAGTAAATATTCTCCGTATGTCCTTATCTGGTTACGACCACCACCTTCAACAACTGTTGCAATGTGCAGGCTTTTATTCTCGGAATAAAAATAGGCAAGGATTCTCTCTTCAAATTCCCTTATCAATTCTCTGTTGATTTTCTTAATATTTTCAGGATCCCTTGTGTTTTCTGCCAGGTTGATATATGCTCCGAATTTTGAAAGTATGTACTTATCTTTAATTACCTGGCGGGCAAATTCATCGAATTTATAAAGAATATTATCCTGATCAGGGTTTTCAGGGTTAGCGAGCTGTTCTTTTTTCAGTTGTCTTAATTCCTTGTCATATTCAATAATTTTTTCATCGATTTTTTGCCTGAAATATTTAAGATTCCGCGAGTTAACTTTATCATGAATCAGACGAAGATTCAACTGACTATTGGCCAGGGCTCCCAGTTTTTTTGTATGAACCTTATTAAGTGTATTTATAATGCCATTATGCAGGCAGAAGATCAGGGATGTATTCGTTGACCGGGACTCGGGTGAATCATCAATAAATACCATTCTTGTTAGTAAAGGAAACCACCTGAAGGTGTTGAATGGGTTTTTTCTCATGTTCCTTATCCTGACAGCGAAAATACTTGTGCTGTCTTCATATATCTGTTTGTAAAGCTTTTCTTCTGTTGAAAATTCGATTATCCTTACACTGTTTCTGTTGAATACTTCTTTTGTAAGCAGATCAATGGCTGTTTCGGCAGTTCCTGAAACAATAGTTCTTATAAATCCGTTAAGTCCTTTGAAATTGACTGTTGATTCGGTGCGGGAAAGAAAATTCTCCTTTTCTGCCCTTGTAGTGTAATGGGTTGACTGGTTAATCATCTGATCCATTACATCAAGCATATAATTCCATTGTGCTTCTTCGATATCTCCGCTTACTCCGATCAGATCACGAAATTTGCGGAGTTCCCTTACTTTGTCACCCAACAATATCGTGTAAAGGGAGTCGATAGTTATTTTTGTAACCGGAGGTGTGCCCAATGAGTAATCATGGGTTTTAAGAATGTTTCTGAACTGGATTTTAGTTTTGTCATCAACCTGCTCGGTATCAATAAGCTCATTTAGCATATTATGGAATACCTGCCTCCTTTCACTGTACTCATATGCTTTTGAGTTTTCATGAGGCATTAACATCAGTGAAACATCTATGTAACCGGGAATAGCTTCCTTTAGTTCAAGCAAATATTTCTTTATTTCAGCCTGCTGTTTTGCCGGATCATCGGGTTCTTCATAGCATAACCTCACAAAATTGGAAAGGCTTTCAAAAACCCTGTCAGGTAAAAAGTTCTCTGCTCTTTCACCAAGTTGAGCATACAGGTTAACAAAATTTCTGGCTTCCTGATTGAGCGTGGCTTTTAGTTCTCCGGATAATTGCATAACTAAGATGTTTTTTGAGAAAATCAAATTCTGTCAAAAGTATATATAATATGTTAAAAAACATATTGTATCCTATATTATTATCAACATTTTCCAAACATAATAGTGGGAGAAGGGAATAAAGGGAATAACTTTAATTTATCATCAGTTTGACTTTGGCGATATATTTTTCAATCTCTTGTGCCTCCTGGCTTTCAGGATAATTATCTTTTATTTTCCGGTAGGTTTCCAGTGCTTTTTGAAATTCTTCCT
>JAUWPX010000189.1 GCA_030611395.1 Bacteroidota bacterium
CACACCGTCAGTCATAAGGATTATCACCTTACTTTTAGCTTTGCTGTCTTTCAACCTGTTTATCGCGGTTGCCAACCCCATACCAATAGCTGTTCCATCCTCGATCATTCCGGTTTGTATATCACGCATCATATTAATAACAACAGCATGATCGGTTGTTAGCGGACACTGAGTAAAACTTTCACCACTAAATACAACCAATCCCATTCTGTCATCACTCCGCCCGGAAATAAATTCTGTTGCAAGTTCTTTCGATGCTTCCAGTCGGTCGGGCTTAAAATCCCTGGCAAGCATACTACTTGAGATATCCAGTGATATAACAATATCAATCCCTTCAGTAGAAATATCCTCCCACTTATCAACCGACTGTGGTCTTGCCAGGGCAATAGTAAGTAAAGCAACTGCCAGAACTCTGAATCCGAAAATAATATGCTGCAAATAATGCTTATAAGTATATGGTACATTAATAAGACCGTCCAAAGCAGATATTTTCATACCTGCCCGGTTGGTTTTATTCTTCAGCACATACCAGGCAATTGCCGGGATAAGCAATAAAAGCAGGTAAAGAAACCCAGGATTCAAAAATGATATTTCTCTCATCACATTCCTCCCTCTTTTCCCTTTACCCCCTCTAATCCCTCTATTCCCTTTACTCCCTCCCTTTGATCATCCAGTTCCTTTTGCCACGTTTGCTTTGTTTCATTAACAAAAACATAGGAATTAAGCAAAGCTGTTTCATTTTCATCAGGCAATGGTTTTGCCTTTGCAAATTTCACCATATCGGCTGAAAACAGAAGCATTTTCAGCTGCCCGAGCTGCGTATTATTATTAAAACCATTCTTTACCAATGCCTCAATTATTTCATTACTGGTTTGTTCCATGGCAGGTGTTTGATATCTTCTTTCGATATACTTCCTGATAATAAATGTTAATTCAGAATGATAAAGCTTTATTTTCCCTTTTTGCCATACCTTTTTCTCTTTCAACTTGTCTAGCTCCCTTATCGCAATAACATGAGGAGGCTCCTCAGGTTTTTTTATTTTAAATAGCGGCTCCTTTTTCTTTCTCTTTTTGATATAATAAACAACGATAAATACTAATAGTCCGGTCAATACAGCTCCAATTATCCATGGCAGGATTTCAAACAGAGTAATTGGCATTTTATCCGGTAATTTAATATCAAAAATTACTTCACTTGAATCAGAAGGAGCAATATCAACCCTCAAAACATGCAGGAAAAGAGGCTGCGTTGCCCAGTTAGCAGTAATGCTATCCTTGTTATATTGAAAAACAAAAGGTGGAATATAGTGGTAGCCACTATCGAAACAGGTTACTTTATATTTCCTTGTTATTTCAATTCGTTTATCTTCAAGGCGCAATGTATCTGAAGTCGTATGGTTAATAATTTCAATACTCTCTGTAATCGTATCTGCAAACTCAGGGAACAATATATTTATACTGTCAGGTTGATTTATTATTAATGAAAGATTAGCCTGGTCACCGACAAGTATATTAGTTGAATCGATTCTTGCTTCAACTTCAACCTCCTGCGCAGATAAATATCTACCAGAAAACATGAATAGGATCCCGGAAAGGAAGACTATTAATAACGAGATTGTACTATATTTTGTATTATTTTTCAAAATAAATTGTTCTGCCCGATAATGAATTAATACTAAATGTTACTGGTTACTGATCTCTTTGCACTCTGCCCTTAGCTCTTTGCTCTTCCTCATCTTAGCTTAAACAACCTTATCAACGGTTTAACATAATCTTCATCGGTTGATATCATAGTTGTATCGACACCACATTTCGAGAATACTTCCAATGCTTTTTGATGTCGTTTTTCCCACCGGTCAGCATACATATCTCTGATTCTTTTATTTGAAGTATCGATTATCTTTTCATACCCCGATTCTGCATCAATAAGTTTCAGCATACCAACATCAGGAATTCCGGTTTCCCGTTTATCATAAATTTCCAAAGCAGCAACATCATGTTTACTGCCGGCAATTCTCAAAGGCTTCTCAAAATCAGGAGCAATAAAATCTGAAAGGATAAAAGCAGTACATCGCTTTTTAATCACATTTGTAAGATAGCGCAGAGGTTCAGAAAGGTCGGTATATTTATTTTCCGGCTGAAAATTAATCAACTCTCTTATCACGTGCAAAATATGCTTACGTCCTTTTTGAGGCGAAATATATTTCTCGACTTTATTCGTGAAAAATATTACACCAATTTTGTCGTTATTATGTATTGCCGAGAACGCAAGTACGGCAGCGATCTCTGTGATCATATTTTTTTTAAGCATCGACCGGCTCCCGAATTCTCTTGAACCACTTGCATCGATCAAAAGCATTACTGTAAGCTCTCTTTCCTCCTCAAATATTTTTATATAGGGATGGTTAAAACGAGCAGTTACATTCCAGTCGATACTTCTGATATCATCTCCATACTGATACTCACGAACTTCGCTGAACGCCATACCTCTTCCCTTATAAGCACTATGGTATTCACCGGCAAATATCTGCCTGGATAATCCCCTGGTCTTTATTTCAATTTTTCGTACTCTTTTTAACAGTTCAGTCGTTTCCACAAATACTACTTGTTACTTGTTACTGGTTCTTCCTCAAACTCTTCATTCTTCCTACTCACCTTACTCACCTACTTCCCCTACTCACCATTCTTCTCGTTACGAGTGTAATATACCATTGTTCTCTTATAAGAGTAATTGTATATTTTTCACCATTCTTTTCGTCCATCCACATATTTTCGTTTACCTTTTGATACTTTTCATTAAGCATTGTTAAAGTCTTTTTCAGTTCACTGTAATCACACATCAACTTCGTATATGTACAGGTATCATTTTCAGAGAGGAAAAACAAAAAGGTTTTTGTTCCGAACCTGTTTTCAAACTTAAGGTAGTTATAATACTCATTTTTCGTATCGTCATTCAGTCTGAACTCATTCTGAGTTTCTCTCATAATTTTTTTGATATCATCGCTGTGATACCCAATCAAATTTTGACTTTTACCAGCACCTGACAATAAGAGCAGAAATGATATTAAAATAATTCTGTTCATATATTGAGTATTCTTTTTGTTTTACAGGTTCAAATATCAGACCGTTATGGTACTTCTACAGTATTAAGTATTTCAGTTACAATATCCACCGATGTTACATTTTCAGCTTCCGCTTCATATGTAAGTCCAATCCTGTGACGAAGAACATCATTACAAACCGCCCTGACATCTTCAGGGATCACGTACCCTCTGCGTCTGATAAAGGCATAAGCTTTGGCAGCCATAGCAAGGTAGATACTTGCCCTTGGTGATCCGCCATAATTAATCATATTTTTAAATACCGGCAGTTTGTATTCTTCCGGATACCTTGTTGCAAAAACTATATCAAGGATATATTGTTCAATTTTTTCATCCATATATACATCCTTCACAACATCCCTGGCTTTCAAAATATCAGCAGGATCAAGAATAGTATTTGCCACAGGGAATACTTTTTTAAGGTTTTCCCTGATAATCAATTTTTCTTCATCCTTCTTAGGATAATCAATAACCACCTTAAGCATAAACCTGTCAATCTGGGCTTCCGGTAACGGATAAGTACCTTCCTGTTCAATGGGATTCTGGGTTGCCAAAACAAGGAATGGTTCTTCGAGCGGATAGGTTTCAGATCCAATTGTAACCTGTCTTTCCTGCATTGCTTCAAGAAGTGCACTTTGAACTTTAGCAGGAGAACGGTTTATTTCATCAGCAAGAATAAAATTGGAAAAGACCGGTCCTTTTTTAACTACAAATTCCTCTTTTCTCTGACTATAAATCATCGTACCGAGTAAATCTGCAGGAAGCAGGTCGGGAGTAAATTGTATTCTGTTAAATTTAGCTTTAACAGTTTTTGCCAATGTGGTAATTGCCAGGGTTTTAGCCAGACCCGGCACACCTTCAAGAAGTACATGTCCGTTAGATAATAATCCGATCAAGAGTCTGTCAAGTAAATGTTTCTGCCCGATAATTACTTTACTCATCTC
>JAUWPX010000278.1 GCA_030611395.1 Bacteroidota bacterium
TCACATTATCACCGATTTTCCCTCTATCCGAAGTTACTTTTTGTGTGTAATCCCCGATCACCTGAAACAGTTTTTCAATCACATCCGGACGATGGCGGTACAATACCAGGATATATGCCAGATGAGCTGATAATTCATTAAAAATCGGGAGGTTTCTTCCCCCGGTTTCATCCAGAACATTCACTAAAACACCATTACCAAACGAACTTTCTTCATTCACTTCAATAATATCAACATTATTGATAAATGATCCTTCCCCAACATCATAATTCGCTATGTAGTTTCTAACCTGTGCAACATAGGTATTATTACCAATTAAACAATTATGCAAAACAGCATTATAAATACCCGACTGTTTTTTCATTCCGTTAGATAGCTCAAATTCTTTTTCAAAGCACCCCATCCGTATCTCCCCCGAGAAAGTTACATTTTTAACATTCGCCGGGTTAAAATTATTGGCTACTTCAACCTTTAACCAGTCTTCTGCATAACAATTTTGCCGGTTAAGCTGTTCTGTCTCCTCTGTGGTAAGTTTCCGGTAAGAATTCATATTAATAAAATATTTAAAATGGCTAATCTCATTATATTAAAGTCGGCAATCCTCAGTCTTCAGTCCACAATTAAAATATAGCTATTTAATGTTACCCAATTGCCAACTGCCTTTTTGCCAATTGCCAACTAATTCACTCTACTGTTACAGATTTTGCCAGGTTTCTTGGTTGATCAACATTACAACCTCTTTTAACTGCTATATGGTATGAAAGTAACTGAAGAGGTATTACAGTAAGCAACGGAGCCAAAGCAAGAACTGTTGAGGGAACTTCAAAAACATGATCCGCAATTTTACTTATAATTTTATCCCCCTTATTAACCACAGCAATCACAATTCCTCCCCTGGCTTTAACTTCCTGGATATTACTTACAATTTTCTCATACGAATCATCATGTGGAGCAATAACCACAACCGGCATATTTTCATCAATAAGAGCAATTGGCCCATGTTTCATTTCAGCTGCCGGGTATCCTTCAGCATGAATATATGAAATTTCTTTTAGTTTCAGAGCTCCTTCCAGGGCAACCGGAAAAAAGTAACCTCTGCCGAGGTAAATGAAATTGTTAGAATTAACATATAACCCGGCAATCTTTTTATAAAGATCATTGTTTTTCAGGATCTCTTCTATTTTTGAAGGGATTCTCAGTAGCTCGGTGATGAATTTTTCATATTTTTTTTCATCTAAGATAAACCGTTTTTTCCCTATCAGCATGGCCATCATTGTGAGCACAGTAACCTGGGCAGTAAAGGCCTTGGTTGAAGCCACTCCTATTTCAGGACCTGCATGCGTATAAACCCCTCCCTGAGTTTCTCTGGGGATACTGGACCCTGCTACATTACATATACCAAGAACAAGAGCGCCGGCTTCACGTGCCTGGTTTACTGCTGCCAGAGTATCAGCTGTTTCACCACTCTGGCTGATAACAATTACAACATCGTCAATATAAATCACCGGATTGCGGTATCTAAACTCTGAAGCATATTCAACCTCCACAGGAATCCTTGCAAATTCCTCAAAAAGATACTCTCCAATAAGAGCAGCATGCCATGAAGTACCACAGCCAATAATGATAATTCGCCTGGCATTAACCAGTTTCGGCATCACTTCATGTAATCCTCCAAGGTGAATGGTATTCCTTTCCTTTGAGATCCTGCCTCTGAAGGTGTCCCGGATTGACCGGGATTGTTCAAAGATCTCCTTTAGCATAAAATGCTCAAAGTCTCCTTTATCTATTTCACCTATATCAAGATCAAGGGTCTGGATTTTGGGGGTTAATATATTGTTATCAATAGTTTTCAGATTTAATTCACCTTTCGTAACTACAGCAATATTGTTATCATTAAGGTAAACAACACTTTTTGTATACTCCACAATAGGAGTGGCATCTGAAGCGATAAAATATTCATCCTCACCTATGCCAATAACCAACGGACTTCCTTTCCTGGCAGCAATAAGTTGCTCAGGTTCATCAGCACAAATAATAACTAATCCATATGCACCTACAACTTTCCTCAGGGCAAGACGGACAGCCTGTTCGGCAGAAACATCTGCATTAAGATAAATATGTTCAATAAGGTTGGCAAGAACTTCAGTATCTGTTTCAGTATAAAATTTATACCCTCTTTCTGTCAATTTATTTTTCAGCCTTGCGTAATTCTCAATAATTCCGTTATGAACAATAATAAAATGTCCGTGCTGGGATTTATGCGGATGGGCATTAGTATCATTTGGTTCTCCATGTGTTGCCCAGCGGGTATGCCCGATACCAATAACACCATTTAAATCTTCCCCTTTTATATGTTTTTCAAGATCCCCAATTTTCCCTTTACACTTATATGTTTTTATTTTTTCATCAACAACAGAAATCCCGGCTGAATCATATCCACGGTATTCAAGTTTTTTCAACCCGTTAATAAGAACAGGATATGCCGGGTTCTTCCCAATGTAACCAATAATTCCGCACATAGTTTTTTTTCTCTTTTAATTTGATTTAAGAACAAGGAACATCGATTAACGATTTTTGATTTACTTATTGAATGTAGTAAAATATTCCTTATGGTGAATTTAGGATTTATTCATTTCGGTCTTTACTTCTAAATTCTTAAATCGTTTATCCTTGTTCGATATTCAAATAAATCTTTCTGGTTTTCTTGTTGCTGGTAAAATAACAGTCACATAACTATTTTGTATAGGTCATTTTCAGTTCAACCCCCCCTGAGTGGTTATACCCGTTAAGCACAGCTCTGTCAGCCTGGTAATAATCTGCATTAACAAAGATATAAAGAGTGGGATCATTATAATATTCGGCAAGGTATTTATGAACAAAATCTGAAATATTGAAAGTATATACTCCATATGTAAGATTGCCTCCAAAATACTCTCTGCCAAGAACCAGATCAAATACTGTTTCAAAATTCCCATCATCATCGCGGACTCTTATATCCAAATAATCCGGTGGAGTGAATTCTGAAGAATAAGGATCATCGGTTGACAAATTAACTACCAGTTCTGCTTTATTTATTGCAATTGGCAAAGAATCGCGCCAGTTTTCAAGTGTAGGAAAACTAAACCTGGT
>JAUWPX010000214.1 GCA_030611395.1 Bacteroidota bacterium
AACAGGCAATCCTGTTTTTACATCATTGTAATCATCAAGATGTTCACCCGCGTCGGCAGTACCACGAAATCCATGTTCAGGACTGAAAATCCTTTTTATATTAATCCCCAGTGACAACAGGCTGTCCACCAGATGAGTCTCACCTATCATTGAAGTCTGATTTGCTACAACAGCAATTTTTTTCCCATTTAGCAAAGGAAGATATTCACCTGTACGGGCAGCTCCTGTAATAACCTGACCTGTTAAAACACCCTGCCATAAAGCAGCAAGAAATATTATTACAAATACTTTTAATAAAATGTTGCTCCTGTTCTTCATTGAAATTATTTGCAGTAAATAAAAGAAAAAATACAGATAATCACTAATCATAAGTTAATTCGTTGATTTGTTAATTGATTAATTGGTTATGTATAAGCTATGTTTTCATGAAATCCTAAGCTCTATGCTCTCCGCACTTTGCTCTTCACTTTTGCCTTTTGCCTTTTTAACCGACTGCCGCCTTTTTACTACCTTTGCTCACCAAATTATTAAAGTTAACTCTGAATTATTCATCGCAAGACGACTGGTTTCCGAGCAAAAAGGTGATAACCGGATATCCAGACCGATTATTTTTATTGCCATTCTGGGAATTGCCCTTGGGTTAGCTGTAATGATACTTTCAACTGCAATTGTTACCGGATTCAAGAACGAGATAAGGGAAAAGATCATTGGCTTCGGGTCTCATATTCAGGTGCTTAACTACGACAGCAACATGTCATATGAAACTGTTCCGGTTTCCGGCAAACAAGAATTCATCAATGTTCTGAAAAATAAACCCGGGATAAAGAACATCCAGGTTTTTGCAACCAAAGCAGGGATTATTAAAACAGAAGCAGAAATACAGGGAGTTGTATTAAAAGGGATTGGAAGTGACTTTGACTGGACTTTTTTCAGGAAAAATCTGACAGAAGGAGATATTTTCCATATATCTGATTCTGCCCGGACAAACAAAGTGTTGATATCAAAATATATTGCCGATCTCCTGGATCTTAAAACTGATGATTCATTTGTTATGTACTTTATACAGGATCCCCCCCGCATGAGGAAATTTACTATATCGGGAATTTATAACACCAGTCTGGAGGAATTTGACAGGATATTTGTGCTGACTGACATCGGCCATATAAGGAAACTTAACGACTGGGATGAAGATCAGGTAAGCGGATTTGAAATTAGTATAGATAATTTCAACGATCTTGATTATATGACGTACAAGGTAATGGAAGCTGTGGGTGTGAACCTTGATGAGAAAGGAGCACGTCTGAGTACTATAAATATTATTCAGAAATATCCTCAGATATTCGACTGGCTGAATTTGCAGGATACAAATGTTTGGATTATCCTGACACTGATGCTATTGGTTGCCGGTTTCAATATGGTTTCCAGTCTGCTTATCCTTATACTTGAACGGACAAATATGATAGGGATACTCAAAGCAATTGGAAGTAATAACTTTAGTATCAGAAAAATATTTCTCTACCAATCTGCTTTTCTTATTTCTAAAGGATTGTTATGGGGGAATCTTATTGGTATCGGACTTGCAATACTCCAGCAAAAAACCGGTATTATGAAACTTGATGAGACTTCCTATTACCTGTCAACTGTACCAATAAATCTTGATATTTCTTACATTTTAATACTAAATACCGGCACTCTGATTCTTACCGTTCTGATGCTTATTATTCCATCCCACCTGGTGGCTAAAATTACTCCCGTTAAAGCAATCCGGTTCGATTAAGATTCGTTATTCTTCTTCCTTTCGACACTGCCAGGAACGCCTTCGGCGCACTCTGGTAGGTCTTACAACTTAAATCTCACCGCTCACTTCACCTCTTTCATCTCTTCTCATCTTCTCATTTTCTCATCTTCGCCCTTTGGCTTTCATACTATTTCAATCCCATATTTTTGTATCTCATCAAGAAATCCTCCTTTATCATTATCCTTTTCAATAATAACAGGCTCAATTCTGTCATCAATTTGTCTTCGCAATTTCCATAAAAGAGGTGTCGTTGAAAAGTAATCTCCTTCCAAATGACTAACCACAACTGCAACATCAATATCACTATCTTCGCTTTGAGTCTCTTTTGCCCAGGAACCAAAAAGATAAACTTTCTCAAGAGCAAAATGGTCTTTTAGTAATAATCGATATTGTTTAACCTTATTTATAACTTCGCTTTTATCCATTCTTGCAATTTTTTTGTTTCATTTAATATTTCCCTGCATTTTTGTTCATTTAAGCTTTTTAGTAATCTTTCTTTATAAGAAGGATAGCGAGCTTCAATGTTCAACGGCTCAATCTGGTCAATAAAATCCTTTTGTTTATCCGAAAAGTCATTGTAAAAATCACCTTTCTTCGCTAAAAACGACAAACTATGGGATAAAGGTGCCGTTTCATTTTTAATATTTGTGAAATAAGCTTTTAATATCTTCTCAATAGTCTGATGGCACATAAATCCAACATAAAGATATCGCTTACTCTGAAGCATTGCTAATGCAGTATCTAAATCGTAATCAGATAAGTCAATCCAATATTTAACTTTGTCATTCATGCTTTTACTTTTTTCAAAAATACAAAAAATGATTGATAACTGACTATTGTTCTTTCTTCTGTAATTAAGTTTAATATTTAACCGGTTTCGCCCCCTCGCCCAGTCGCCCCTTCACCCCGTCTACTTAATACTTCTTTATTCCGCTCTCTGCCCTCTGCTCTTCGCTCCGCCATATGTTTTTCACCAGCTTTCTTTGTTATCACGCAAAACAAGTTTAATTTTGGGGAAATATTATAATTATTATTTAAGCTATAAATACCAGAACAACAAGCGCTTAGCATATACTGCTTTATAAATTTATCTACTGATCCACAGGTGAAAAAAAGATTCAGTCCTAAAAAGAACTACGAAAAAACCTGGTCGGAGATTGGCTATGTGACTCGTAAAAAAGCTACTCCGGACGATTATAAAAGAATAGGCTTCAAGTCAGGTTTAGAAGTTCATCAACAACTGAAAACAAAAAAGAAGTTGTTTTGCCGCTGTCCTGCTGGCATATATCACGAACATGATGATTACAATGCCGAGATTATTCGTCACATGAGACCTACCCTGAGTGAACTTGGAGAATACGATGGCACAGCCCTGATGGAATATAAAACCAGGAAGCAAATCATATACCGGATCAATAACCAAACCGCCTGTACATATGAAATAGATGACACTCCTCCTTTTTCCATAAATAAAGAAGCGCTTGAGATTGCACTTGAAATATCACATTTATCCGGACTAAACATTGTCGGTGAAGTTCATATAACACGGAAACAATATCTGGACGGCAGTATCCCAACCGGTTTCCAACGAACGGCTATACTGGGAGTCGAAGGGGAAATTCAATTGAAAAATAAAAAAGTCAGACTGCTCCAGTTAAGTATTGAGGAGGATTCCTGCCGGGAGGTATCGGATATCAGGCATACACGCGTTTTTAAAACAGACAGACTGGGAATGCCATTGATCGAAACTGTTACTTATCCCGATATGGATAATCCTGATGAGCTGAGAGAAGCTGCCGAATATATCAGGTTCCTGAATCGAAGCACAGGGAAAGTGCGTATTGGTATCGGATCGGGACGTGAAGATGTTAATGTTAGCTGCCGCGGAGGAAGCAGGGTTGAAATTAAGGGTGTTTCACACAATAAA
>JAUWPX010000171.1 GCA_030611395.1 Bacteroidota bacterium
TATGAAACTTCCATGTATTATTAATGCACAAACAAAAATGATTAAATAATGGTTGCGTAATAATATCCGAATTTTTTCACATGGAAGTTCACGAGCGGGTTTGCGCCATGGGTTTTTGTGGGAGCGAGTAACAAATACCACAGAACTTGTAAAAATGTAGAAAATTTAAGTAACCTTGTCACTAACATAAAAGATTTAAACGTATGAAACTAACCTGAAAAATTCATGAATTCTTTGAATATTTGTTAAAAAAATGACCGGTAAAGAATCATTTATTAACAGGTAATTTTTAAGTTTGCCGGGGTAATTATAATCAATTGAGCTTATGAAAATATTAATTCTCGGATCAGGAGGGCGTGAACATGCACTGGTCTGGAAGATGTCACAAAGTACATTAGTTAAGAAAATATACATTGCTCCGGGTAATGCCGGGACAGAGTTAATCGGTGAAAATATTCAGGTTGATCCGGATGATTTTGATTCTGTCGGGGAATTTGTTGTGAAGAAGAAAATAGATATGGTAATTGTTGGGCCTGAAGTACCATTGGTAAACGGGATACGTGATTTTTTCCTTGATCATGATCTTTTAATGAATATCCCCGTAATCGGACCTGTGAAAAAAGGAGCAATGTTGGAAGGTAGCAAAGACTTTGCTAAGAAATTTATGAATAAGTATGATATTCCAACTGCCAGGCATCATACTTTTCATGCTGATTCGAGAGAGAGTGCCTTTCATTTTCTTAAAACAATAGAGCCCCCTTATGTTCTCAAAGCTGACGGCCTGGCTGCCGGTAAAGGGGTTTTGATATTAAATGATTATGATAAAGCCATTGAAGAACTGAACGCTATGTTTGATGGAAAATTCGGGGAAGCCGGTAAAAAGGTTCTTATTGAGGAATTTCTGGACGGTATTGAATTATCAGTTTTTGTTCTGACGGATGGGAAAACATACAAGATTTTACCGGAAGCAAAAGACTATAAACGAATAGGGGAGGGTGATACGGGACTTAATACCGGTGGTATGGGGGCGATATCACCTGTATCATTTGCTGATAGCAACTTTATGGAGAAAGTAGAAAACAGGATCATTCAGCCAACAATCAAAGGGATTAATCAGGAAGGGATAGATTATAAAGGGTTTGTTTTCTTTGGACTAATAAATGTGAAAGGAGATCCGTATGTTATAGAATACAATGTAAGAATGGGTGACCCGGAAGCAGAAGTAATTATTCCCAGGATAAAATCAGATCTGGTTGATTTATTCATTGCAGTTTCAGAGAATAGATTATCAGGCAAGTCTCTTGAGATTGATCAAAGAGCTGTTGCGACTGTGATGCTTGTGTCAGGTGGATATCCCGGATCTTATGAAAAAGGGGAAATGATAAAAAATCTTGAGAAAGTTAAGGATAGTATCCTGTTTTACGCAGGTACACGACGGGAAGGGGACAATGTTTTTACAAACGGAGGAAGGGTGATATCAGTTAGCTCTTATGGTTCGGACAAAGATCAGGCCCTTTCGAAATCGTATCAAAATGCCCGGCTAATATCTTTTAATAAAAAACACTATCGCCGCGATATAGGATTTGATCTGTAAATTGTTCTGATATGTTACTAAGATTATTTAAAAGTATTCGACCTTCAATAATTTTCCTGATAGTTTTAATGACTGTTGGTATATGGTTAAATGCATTTCTAAATCCGGGAAATTCAAATTTCTATTTTAACGAACACCCGATGCCTCTGTATGGTGTTTTGACAAATCTTGTTTCTCCTGTTTCAATTTTGGGAACATTGATTACTATGATTATCTGGGTTATTCATGGCTTATTATTAGTAAGACTAAACACTAAATTCTTTTTTATTAATGAAAGAACATATTTGCCTGCTGCAATTTTTATCTTATTTGGATGTTTTATTGCAGATCTTCAGAGTTTAACCCCGGTAATTATTTCAAGTATTTTTCTTCTTTTAGCTATCGAAAGATTGCTGAATTCTTACAGGAATACTAATATCTCCTTTAGTTCTTTTGATGCCGGTTTACTTATTGGGACAGGAACTCTTTTTTATTTGAACCTGGGATTCTTTCTTTTGCTTGTTTGGATCGGGTTATTGATTCTAAGGCCGGTAAACTGGCGTGAATGGGTTGTGCCGATCCTGGGTTTCTGTACTCCGGTTTTTTTAACGGCAGCAATATATTATCTTCTTAATGGGGATCTGTCTCTTTTTATCGGGATTATCCAGGACAACCTGGTTCCTTTTAAATATGATATTTCACAATTTCACTATTATTTTTTAGGTTATCTGGCATTACTTGTGGCTTTTGCCAGTTTTCAGATTATAAGAGATCGTATCATGAAAAAAGTAAGATCACGAAAGATCTTTTTAATTTTCTGGTGGGTATTTTCTATTTCTGCAATAGTGTTTTTCTTTGTTCCATGGGCGTCATTTGAAATGATAGTATTCGGATTTGCACCATTATCATTCTTACTTACCAATTATTTTTTAAATATCAGAGTTAAATGGTTTGGTGAGCTGTCATTTTTTTTATTTGCAGGAGGATTGATTTTTCTTCTTTTTGCTGATAAGATTACATAAAAAAACCCGGGTATATAACCCCGGGTTAATATTTTCAGAAAGATAAACTACTATTCATTCACAAATGATAAAATGCCAACCGCAAAGCCTTCCTTGCCATCCTTAAAAGATATCCATATTTGATATGATCCGGTTTTTTGACATGGAAAATCAAAGGAACTATATATTTTTCCGCTTGGGGCAATGGAACTACCGACTATTTTTCCGTTGTTATAAAGATGGATAATACCCTGTCCTTCGGAATCATCAGAATTACATACAGTTAGCCTGTAGTGGGTGTTTTTAAGTAGTATGGCAGTGTTTTTATGAATAGGAATGATACCCTGTGAATTAGCTTCAGGAAGTTTAACAACATAATCTTTCAAATATTCTGTATTATTTCCAGCTTCTTGGGCACATTGGAATACCATGTCAGAATGACTCTGTGCGCTTGCTATTCTTGAGAATGAGCAAATTATTAAAAAAGCAAATATTATCAATAACCGTTTCATCTGTTATAAGCCTATTAACTTGTTTCGTACTTTTTTTGTTTCTTCTATTATCCTGTTCAGTTGTTCCTCCGAAATATCCACGATACTTTTTTCATTCTGGACGAAAACTAACATTCCGTCTTTTTCAATAATCTCAGGGTCACCCATCTCATAGGTTATGTTTATTTTTTCAAATTCAACATTAAGAGGTTCAAAATCCTGAATCATTTCATTAAAACTTTGATTTTCTTTATAAAGATTCAAAACATTGAGAAGGTCGTTTAAGATTATTTTCTGTTCTCCAATTCTTTCTGATATATCAGGATGAGGGTACTCGCTGGCAACCTGGGTTGCCAGGTACAGACCTTCAATCCATAAACCTGTTATCATTAACGAACTAAGATATGATCTGTTGGGTGTTTCACGAAGATAGGAGTCTATTTCATTATAGCTATGAACAGATAAGAACATCAAAGAATCAAGATTTTGATTATTTGTCGCAAGGCGTTTAAGAGTGGTGTAGTCGAAGAATTGACCAACGCCAAGTCCGTCAGCAAGTGTTTTGATGGTTGAAATGTATTCAACAGCAGAAGAAGCTTTTTCATACATGTTAAGATAACCCAGATCAGCGCCAAATATCCCTAATTTATATGCCATCTGAAAATTTGTATTTAAAACGTTAACAGAACTTGTACCGGCCAGGTATACTTTTGAAAACGGTACGCCGAGGCGGTTCATTAAAGCAGCCATTTCAATCGGTGAGGCGATATTAGCAACTATATCAACTAAAGCTTCCTCTGAAACCTCTATTTCCATTGCGGAAATTAAAGTATCTTGTATGGCATTTTCATTTTGGTCAGAATTATCAACTGAAGTCTGACATGAAGAGAGGAAAATAATAATCAGGAAAAACCCCTGAACTTTTTTAAATATGTATAGAATTTGGTTCATATTAATTAAACTAAAAGATAAAAGTACAATAATTAGTGTTTTATAAAAAAGAATTTCAGTATTTTTCTAAGATTTATTACACCAACAGAATCAATTATTCTTTTAAGTGCTTCAAAGTGTAGAGTAAAATAAAGTACTAAGGTCATAAACCAGACTAAAGTGATATTGAAATAATATGTGTTGAAATACCGGCCTGCAAACCATTTTTTAGGAGCAAAAAAATGAGTTCTGAAACCCAGGAAACTCTCAGGAAATGGATCCAGGTAAATTGGTTGAAATTGTTGAACAAGTTTCTGACGGTATTCAATAATCGGATTATTTTCAAAGG
>JAUWPX010000173.1 GCA_030611395.1 Bacteroidota bacterium
TTTATTGCCTCTTTACCATTAGAAACGATATCAATTTCGTATCCCAGATTTTTAAATAATACTTTAACAACCTTTTGGTTAATAATATTATCTTCAGCAATAAGAATATTCAATTCTTTTTCAATTTCCTCAATAAATTGAGGTTCTTTTTCCAGGAGATGACTTTGTGAAAAGTTGTTTTGAATTATATCAAATATTTCGGATGACTGGAAGGGTTCGATCAGATAATGGTCAACACCCAACTTTTTAGCTTTTATTAGATTCCCTTTATGATCGTTCGAACTAATAATAATTACCAGAAAATAATCCATTAACTCGTATTGGTTCATTTTTCTGGCAACTTCAAACCCGTCAAAAACAGGTGTATCCATAATAAAAATCATTTTATAGCCATCAACATTATCTTTAGCATTTTCTTTAATCTGATTAATTGTCTTAGTTTCATTATAAGAAGTGTAATATGAAGAAACTTCGAAATTATAAAGTATATCTGTGAGGTAATTATGTGCATCAGATTGTTTACTAATTACCAACGCTTTTACCTTGTTGTCCCTGGAGCTTTCACTCTGTTTAAATTCTTTAGGCTGCCTTTCATTAGAAAAGAACTTAACTGTAAAAGAAAATCTCGCACCGGGAAATTTCGGGTCAGTGTATATTCCAGAGGGACTTTCAGCACTAATTTCTCCTCCCATCAATTCAATTAGTTGTTTAGATATAGTTATACCCAAACCGGCTCCCCCGTATTTCCGGGTATTGGAACTATCAACCTGATTGAATGAATCAAATATTTCCCCTATCTTTTTCCCGGGTATTCCAATACCTGTGTCTTCAATACTAAAATTGATCTTTACTTTATTGCGTATTTTATCCTCCAGAATTACTTTAATAACTATTTTGCCACTGGAAGTAAATTTAATAGCATTGTCAACAAGGTTAGACAACACTTGCCTTAAACGGAAAGGATCTCCAATAAGATTATCCGGGATTTCTTCATTAATATCTGAAATAACTTCCAGTCCTTTTCTCTTTGCTTTAAGAAACAATGGATCAAGAGCCAGTTGTATTTCTTTTCTAAGCTGAAAAGGTGTTTCTTCAATAACAATTTTATCGGCTTCCATTTTCGAAAAGTCAAGAAGGTCATTGATCAAAGAGTTCAGTAACCCGGCAGATTTGGTTATAATTTTGACCATTTCCGCGTGTTCTTTCTTAAGCTTTTGATTATTCAAAGAATCAGACATCCCTACAATTCCATTGAGAGGAGTTCTGATCTCATGACTCATCATGGCCAAAAACTCTGCTTTCGCCTGATTAGCCCTTATTTCTTGTTTTCTAGCTCTTTCAAGCGGAGAAACATCAAAACAAGCCTGAAGAACAAGATCTTCACCGTCAATTTTTACGGGGATATCTTCCCGGTAAACCACAATATTTTTATCATTATAAGTATAAAAGAAGGATATATCCAGTGCTGATCCGAAATTATCTCTGTCAAGATAATTCTCTCCAACAATAAATCGTTCTGAGATATCTTTACCAACTAAATCATTTTCGTTTTCAAGAGTAAACATCTCTTTGGCTTTCTTGTTAATTCTTTTAATCTTTTTATCCTTCCCAATAACCAGAATACCGAGCGGTAATAGTTCAATTATCTGCTTTAAAGATTGTTCGGATTCCTGTACGTGTTGTTTCTCTGCTTTTATCTTTCGAATAAAAAATATAAAAATGAAAACAATAAGAAAAATAAGAAAAATTGTAAACAAACTCAGAATTGAGAAATTCTTGATAATGACTTTAAAAACATAATCGGTTCTTAAAGAGAATACTACTCCAAACTCTTTATTTAGTATCCGGGTTGGATAGAATGCGGAAATAACATCAACCGGATTTCCATTGAAATTTATTTCGTGTCTCAACGCTCCCTGCAACCCTTCATTCAATTCATCTACTATCCAGGCAAGTTTGCTCACCTCATAATTTTGTTTTACGAGGTTATTTAGCACTACCTCCCCTTCACTGCTTATGAGCCATTGCCATTGAACATTTTCAAGATATGACTTTTCAAAAATCTTTTTAAAAAAGTTTAGATAGTTTATACTTACTGCAAAATTTCCAGTAACCTTGTTGTTATTAAATATTGGCATAATTAATAAGTGTTTGTCATTATGCCTCACTGTCTTTTCGCGTAAAAATATTTCTTTCTGTGCCTGGGCAACATACTCATCCCGGATAAACCCTCCTTTACTACCCTTATAATCGTAAAAAACATTATACTTGTTGTCATAAACTTCTATTCCTGTAATCAGATATTTATATTTTTCATAAAACAATTCAATATCTTGTATTGTCCGGGATTTTATTTCTTCACTTTCGAAGAATCGTGAAATATCTTCGGAAAACAGGATTTTATTCAAGTCGCTTGAAAACTCAAATCCTGTTTGCTCAATTTCGTAACCACATAATTGAGTTTGTTTTAAAAGAAAATTCCGCTGAAACTCAACCTGCTGATTAAATATTTGTGAATAATAATAAAGATTTATAACTACAAGTATTGCAATTATTCCAAAAACCGAGAAATATATTTTTTTCATGCTCCCTTTTAAACTTGTTCAAATATAAAAAAAACATCTGGATATTAATTAACTGCGATACTTCTTTCCCTTATCCTCAAGAATCCTTAAATAATTCCGGTATCTCGTTTCACTTATCAACCCTTTTTCCAACGAATTTTTTACTGCACAATTTGCTTCGTGTGTGTGATTGCAATTATTATATTCGCAATTCTTTGAAGCTTTAAATATTTCCGGGAAATAATGGTAAATTTCTTCCTTTTCAAAATCCACCAGACCAAACCCCTTTATTCCCGGTGTGTCAATAACCGATCCGCCAAAATCAAGAAAGTGCATTTCAGCATAAGTAGTAGTGTGTTTACCTGTTTTATGTGATTTTGAAATATTTTCGACTCTAATGTTCAGATTGGAATCAATAGCATTCAGGATAGTAGATTTCCCTACTCCTGATTGTCCGGCTATCAGACTGATTTTTCCCTTCATCAGATCTTTGATTTTTTCTAAATTTGTTCCTTTTTCTGCTGAGATTTTAATGGTTTTATATCCTGCTTCTTCATAAACAGATTTAATCATTTGTAATTCTTTCATTTTTTGTTCATCATAAAGGTCTGTTTTATTGAAAATTAGAATAGAAGGAATTCTGTATGCTTCTGCTGTAACAAGAAAACGATCTATAAACTCTGTTGATAATTTTGGCAAAACAATAGTTACAACTAATAAAACCTGATCAATATTTGCAGCAATTATCTGTGTTTCTTTTGATAAATTAGGTGATTTTCGTATAATGTAATTTTTTCGCGGATCAATTTCCCGGATAACCCCATGATTTCCATCAACTATTAAACTAACATGGTCTCCAACTGCCACAGGGTTTGTATTACGTATACCCCTGGTTCTAAAACTGCCCTTTATTTTACAGTTAATCACCAATCCATCTTGTTTTCTTACAGTGAACCAGCTTCCTGTTGACTTAATTACAAGACCCTTTTCCAAAATAATTCTTTTTTTTACAAAAATAATATAAAAAAAATAATTCCCTGACGAAATCATGGGATGAGGTTATTTTGGTTCCCTTGACAAATCCGTTTTCCAGCTTCAACGCCTTGATATATAAACTTATATCAACCAGAAAGCAGAATTACCAGGTATGTTGCTTCAATCATATAACTATTACTATAATTAATGACCGCAAATTATTCAGGAAGCTGCATATAACAGTCGGCAGTCGATAATTGGCAAACAAAAAATAATTGGGTCTAATTATAACTAACATATTTAATGTATGCCGTTAGAAACCATAGCTTCCTTAACCTTAACCTTAGCCTTTTTTTAATCCAATAATATTTTTTTTGTTCGAATATTAATTTTTACTTTTGCAGACAAATTTTTTGTTGGTGAAGGAGAAAAACGAAAAGTGCATCCTGATGAAAAAAGCGGAAATAGTTCCTGCAATAAAGAGATGTTAATAAAAATCAGGGAACAAAACCGACAGCAGGTAGAATGAATTAAAGAAATTAAAAAATATAAATTAACAATTCACTGATATGGCACATCCAAAAAGGAAAACGTCAAAACAAAGAAGGGATAAAAGAAGGACTCATTACAAAACTACTGCGCCAACAGTTGCAACATGCTCTAATTGCGGAGCAACAGTCAGGTACCATAGAGTTTGTCCCGAATGTGGTTATTACAAAGGTAAACTTGCCATAGAAAAGACAGTAAGTGCATAAAGCTTTGCTGTCTGAAT
>JAUWPX010000081.1 GCA_030611395.1 Bacteroidota bacterium
AGCAATCACTTCGTTTGCATTCATGTTAGACTCTGTTCCTGATCCGGTTTGCCAGACAACAAGTGGAAAATGGTCATTTAATTTTCCTTCAATAACATCATCACAAACCCTTGCTATGATTTCTGCTTTTTCTTCAGACAACTTACCAAGTTCCATATTGGTTTTTGCAGCAGCTTTTTTCAAAACACCAAATGCCCATATAATTTCATCCGGCATAGTCCCTTTGCCAATCTTGAAATTGTTTTTCGATCTTTGGGTTTGAGCTCCCCAGTACTTATCAGCAGGAACTTTAACTTCACCCATTGTGTCTTTTTCGATGCGGTATTCCATAATTTTATTATTTTGTAGATTAATATATTGAATAATGGTTATATAATCAGATTACTGTAAATAATAAGATTACGAAAATAGGAAATAATCATTATTAATAATATGTTTTCTAACCTGAAATTGTTGATAAACGATTTACAGGATTAAATCTTTCCCCCAAACTCCATCAGGTAAGTTTTTATTAATTCATTCAAATCACCATCAAGAATCTCTTGCACATTAGATGTTTCGTATGATGTCCTCAGGTCCTTAACCATTTTATAAGGATGCAAAACATAGCTTCTGATCTGTGAACCCCATTCAATTTTCTTCTTCGCACCTTCGATTTTTGCTTTTTCTTCCTGTCTTTTTCTCAGTTCCAGTTCATACAAATGTGATTTCAGAAGTCGTAAAGCATTATCTTTGTTTGTCTGTTGTGACCGCGTTTCCTGGTTTTCAACCACAATACCGGAAGGTTGGTGTCGCAGGCGAACAGCCGTTTCAACTTTAT
This sequence comes from Bacteroidota bacterium, assembly GCA_030611395.1. GTDB lineage: Bacteria > Bacteroidota > Bacteroidia > Bacteroidales > VadinHA17 > JADFUQ01. The sequence continues at coordinate 821 of JAUWPX010000081.1, forward strand.
TTACATTCTGACCTCCTGCTCCGCTTGCCCTGAATGTTTCCCATGTAATATCACCCGGATTAATCTCTATCTTGATATCATCATCAACCGCGGGAGAAACAAAAACAGAAGCAAAAGTGGTTTGCCGTTTCCCCTGGGCATTAAAGGGTGAAATTCTTACAAGCCGGTGCACACCGCTTTCACTTTTCAGGTACCCATAGGCGAAATCGCCTACAAATTCCAGCGTCACTGTTTTTACTCCAGCCTCATCTCCCGGCAGATAATAAAGCTCCTTAACCTTGTATTTATTCCGTTCTCCCCAGCGTATATACATACGCATAAGCATCTCTGCCCAATCCAGTCCTTCGGTTCCACCTGCCCCGGGATTTATTTTAACTATTGCTCCCAGTCTATCCTCTTCTTTCCGGAGCATGTTTTTTAATTCCAGGTTTTCAATAAATCTTAGAACCTTTTTATACTGTTCTTCAACCTCTTCATCAGTAGCCTCACCTTCACAATGGAAATCAAAAAGTACAGTGAGATCATCATAACCTGTATCAACCCCCTCATAATCTGTAATCCAGCTTTTTAAACCTGCTATTTCCTTAAGCTGTTTTTCCGCCCCGGAAGAGTCGTTCCAGAAATCAGGTGACTGTGTGATTTTTTCCTTTTCAGCAACCTCTTTTCTCAAATTATCAATGTCAAAGATGCCTCCTTAACGCATCCCGGCGTTTGGCTATCCCGTTTACTTGCTCCTGATTTATCATTTGGTCTGATTTTTATAAATTTAGATTAAAAAAACAAAATTAAGAAAAATGCACCTTATAGCTTAATCCACTGTTGTTTTTTTTACCGGAATAGAATTCACAAACCAAGAATGTTATTGATAACCTGCATAATCTTGTCATTTTCATAACCTTTGCTTGCAGCATGCCGGTAAAGTTTTCCCTTTTGTTCAAATTTATTCCCTGCTTTTATATTCCTAAGCTTTTGTCTCATAATTTTTTCAAGTGTTCTGAAATATTCATCATCAGAAATTTCATTAATAGCCTCATTTATAATATATTCAGATATTTGCTTTACTTTCATTGCATGGTGTATCTTTATTATACCCCATTGGTTAAGCCGAAACTTCTCCTTAACAAACAAACTGGCGTATCTGGTTTCATCAATGAATTTTTCAGCTTTTAGATCCTTTAGTATCTTCTCATGATATGCAGAATTAACACCCCATTGATCCAGTTTTTTCCTTATTCCCGAAATACAGGTTTCCTGTTTACTACAATAATTTTGAGCTTTACAAAGTGCTGCCAGGTATTGCATATTTTGTTGTTCAGCAGACATTTTTTTATTTTTTTGTTCCTTTTATCATCCTGTCCTTATTATTGATATCCTTACGAAGAACAATATGGTGATAGTTGAATTCTTCCAGTAGCTGAACCATTTGTTCCCCAAAACGTTCATTTATCTCAAAAAATATATTCCCTCCCGATTGGAGTTTTGATTGAGCAAATTTAAGGATAGCCCTGAAAAAAACCAACGGGTCACTATCAGGAACAAACAATGCATCATGTGGTTCATATTTTAAGACATTTTTTTTCATTTGTCTCTTTTCAGATTCGGTAACATATGGCGGGTTGCTAACAATAATATCATAAAGGTCCAATATATCTGAAGTCTCGGGAAAGTTAATATTAAAATGAAAAAAAGAAATATCAGTATTATTTATTCCGGCATTTTCTCTGGCAACTTTAAGCGCTTCTTCAGAGTAATCAGACGCAAATACATTTGCCGATATATTGTTTTTAGCAAGAGCAATAGCAATACATCCGCTACCTGTTCCAATATCAAAAATTTTACATCTGTTCCCGTCTGTCTCATCAAGTATCCATCTTACCAGTTCCTCGGTTTCAGGTCTGGGAATAAGGGTATTTTGATTTATTTTAATATTACAACCATAAAACTCTGTTTCACCAAGAATATACTGAATAGGTTTATTTTCCTTTAATTCATTAATAATTTCGTTTATCTTAACAATAAAATGATCTGGGATTTCCTTTCCCGGACTGATATGAATATCTGTTTTTGAGAGACCCATCAGGTTTTGAAAAATAAGGTAAAGGAAATTCTGTAATTCAGCCAATGAGTATTGTTCCTTTAATTCTCTTTTAAACCCTGACGATAATTCACCAATATTTTTTGACGAAGAAAATATCATAACCCAAAGGTAAGAACATAGTTATGGAACATAGCTTCGCAAAGTAATTAAAAAAGCATTATTTTATTCCCTTTGTTCCACTATTCCATTATTCCAAAATAACAACGTTAATAGGAATTTAGCCTGATGAAATAATACCTGCAACGCGAATAAACATTAAATAGAGAAACAAAGTGAGTGAATTCTCGTATATAAGTATATTTATGTTTGGCAAGTTTTTTTACTAATTTTGTAATATTGCGTATATTTGGTAATTAGAAATTGAAAAAGGAGAGTTGTCTTATGAAAACACAAAAGATGAAAACAAGAAAAAGCAGTTTCTTAACTGGTATTTTAATTGTTTCCCTTTTACTTTCAATAAATGTAAAAGGACAAAGTGCCAAAAAACATTTTAAAGCCGGGGAAGATTATACTGAATCAAAGAACTTTGAATTTGCAATTGACGAATTTACCAAGGCTGTTGCACTTGATCCTGATTTTACGAAAGCTTTTGTTGAAAGAGGCAAATTATATGATAAAGCCGGAAATAATGAGGCTGCGATTGAAGATTTCAGTAAAGCTACCGTTTTTGAACCCAAAAACGAAGATCTATTTTACTACCTCGGTAAATGTTATAACAAGGTAGGTAAATACAACCAGGCATTGGGGGCTTTAAATAAAGCTACAAATCTGGCAAAAAGAGAACTGCTTCCTTACCAGGAAAAAATACTAACCCTTCTTGCACTGGAGAAATTCGAAAGAGCCCTGGAAGTTGTCGATACGGCCCTGGTAATTAAAGATAATTCCCTTAACAATTACTACAAGGGAGTAATTTCAGTAAAACTTGAAGAATTTGACAACGCGGAAAAATTCTTTAATAAATCAATCACAAAAAGCAGGTATTTTATTGCGGCTCGTCTCGATCTGGCTGACTTATACAGGAACCAGGGAAAATTAGATAATGCCATGATACAATGCAATTACGTACTTAATCTGGACAAAAAAAACATCAAGGCTTATTATATCAGAAGCGACCTGTATGTTAAACAACTTGAATATCCCAACGGGATAAATGATGTCTCAAGAATAATTATTTTAGACACTGATAATCCCAAATGGTACGCACTCCGCGGAAGTTATTACCAGGAATTTAACCAACACCTGAATGCCATAAACGACTATTCGGTTGCCATTTCATTTGACAAAGAAAACCCTGATTATTATTTTGTCAGGGCTAAATCGTATGAACATGCAATGAATTATTCATCCGCCGCTAAAGATTATGAAACCATTACCCAATTATCTGAATATGATGTTAATGCAAAAAAATTACTGGAGGCAACTAAAGTAAGGTTATTTGAAATAAACAGGGAAAATGACAAACCGGAAATTATTATTGTTGATCCTGAGCCTACAAGTGGAACTATCCTTGAGTTACCAGGTGATAAAGAAACAGTTCTTATAAAAGGTAAAGTATGGGATAACAGTGATTTGAGCTATTTGAAAATTAATGACAAGGATGTTCGTTTTGATAAGAAAGATAACCATTATGAATTTATAACAGATGTTGATATAAGAGATTTTGATGAATTGGTTATTACTGCTTTAGATGTATATGACAATAAACAAACCGGGATTTTCCCAATTAAACGTACAGAGGTGGAGCCCCCGTTAGTAAAAATTATTGCTCCATACGCATCAGACAATAATCTTATTTATCTTGAGAGTAATGATCCCACCTTATATATTGAAGGGCAAATAACGGATGAAAGTCATATTAGATCCATATTTATTGAAGGCGTTACCGCCAGCTACCGCATGGATGTTGAAAACCCAAAATTTTCAGCTAATATAGACATTATGAATAAAAATAAATTTACTGTTATAGCTGAGGATATGTTTGGAAACAGAGTTGAGAAAGAATTTACATTAAACAGGGAAGGAGCTATAATTTCACAAAATAACCCAATGGGTAAAACCTGGGTTGTTTTCATTGAAAATTCAAAGTATGAAGTATTTGCCAGTCTTGAAGGACCGGTAAAAGATGTCAGTCTGATGAAAGCATCCTTTGCTAAATACCAAATCCATAATATTATCACCAAGCAGAATATGACCAAGGAAGAATTGGAAAGATTCTTTTCCATTGAACTCCGTGACTTACTTCGCAGTAACCATGTTAATTCTCTTCTCGTCTGGTATGCCGGGCATGGGAAGTTTGTTAACGAAACAGGTTACTGGATACCTGTTGATGCTCAACGTGATGATGAGTTTACGTATTATAATATTAATACTCTTAAAGCAGCTATGCAATCTTATTCAAGTTCATTAACACATACACTGGTTGTATCTGATGCTTGTGAATCAGGACCAACATTTTACCAGGCTATGCGGTCAACACCAAAAGAGAGGAGCTGTGATGACTGGACTGCCACCAGGTCCAAATCCTCACAGGTTTTTTCATCTGCAGGTTATGAGCTTGCAGTAGATAACTCTCAATTTACCAGAACTTTCGCTAATTCTCTGGCTAATAACCCTAACTCTTGTATTCCAATTGAAAATATTGTTTCCCAGGTAACTATTGCTGTAATAAAAAACAACCAGCAACGACCCAAATTTGGAAAAATCGCCGGATTGGAAGATGAAAACGGCACCTTTTTCTTTATGCTGAAAGAACAATAAATTTTAGTTTATATAGCTTCCGTGACCTGGTAAAAAACAGTAGTAATACTTTTGTTCAAAGCTCATTAAAAATATTACAATGACCCTTTTTATATCTCTGTCCGGGAAAGTTATCCGTTGCTCAAAACGAATAACTTTTTTTTCACTTCTAATGTTCATTTCATCAATCCTTCAATCTCAATCATACTATTTTGACAACTATAGTGTTGAAGATGGATTGAATTCCTCGAAAGTATATTCTTTACTACAGGATCAAAATGATTATATCTGGCTGGGAACAGCAGGGGGAGTTTCTCGTTTCGATGGTATATATTTTGAAAATTTTACATCAGAGAATGGACTTGCTCCTAAAGGAGTGTTTACTGTATTTACTGATTCAAGAGCCAATTTATGGTTAGGACACCTTGATGGAGGGATCTCACGTTATAATGGAACAAAGTTTGAAATATTTAAACCGGATTCTATTCAACTCAACTCTGATATTACATCAATCACCGAAACTTCAACTGGTCAAATTTGGTTTACAACCGCGGGAAATGGAGCAATTCTTATGAAGAACCCATTTGCTGAAATTGATCAAATTTCAGCTGAAGTATTCAGGGGAAAAGAAGGTTTATGTGATAAAATTTTTAATTCCCTTCTTACCCGGGATGGCACATTTTATTGTCTGACAGATGTCGGTATTAAAAAGTATAATAAAACTGATAATAAATTTGACAATTACCTTCTCCCGGATTTGACAAAATACTGGATGAAAACCGTAATGTTTGAAGACTCAAACGGAAATTTATGGTTTGGAACCTATCATGGCGGGTTATATAAATATCTTACTGACCAGGAAAAAATGGTAATCTATGATAAGAGAGACGGCCTGGCAAACAACTGGATCAGCTATATCACCGAAGATAGTCAGGGAAATGTCTGGGTAGGAACCTGGGGTGGTGGTATTACCCGTTTCTCGGGAGAAAAGATGACAAATTT
>JAUWPX010000053.1 GCA_030611395.1 Bacteroidota bacterium
TGCTGTTGCAAAATTCATTTCAAAAAGAGGAGAAGGCATCCACCATATTGCTTTTGCAGTAAATGATATTGACCGAAAGCTGAAAGAAGTTGAAGAAAAAGGAGTGAGGCTAATTGATAATGTTTCCAGAAAAGGAGCAGAGGGAATGGATATTGGTTTTCTTCATCCCAAATCAACCTTTGGAGTATTAACAGAATTGTGTGAGAAAAAAGAGAAATAAAAAAAGAATCCATGGATAATCAGCAAAAACTAAAAGAACTGATTGAACTGCGCGAAAAGGCTAAGCTTGGTGGTGGAGAGAAACGCATTAAAGATCAGCATAAAAAAGGGAAATATACTGCACGCGAAAGGATAGAAATACTGCTTGATGAAGGAAGTTTTGAGGAGTTTGATATGTTTGTTACTCATCGCTGCAAAGATTTTGGTCTGGCTGATAAGCAATATCTTTCAGATGGAGTAATAACCGGACATGGAACCATTGATGGCAGGGTTGTTTACATTTTCTCCCAGGATTTTACTGTATTTGGAGGATCATTATCAGAAACTTTCGCGAAAAAGATTTGTAAAGTAATGGATCAGGCTGTGAAGGTTGGTGCCCCTATTATTGGGATAAATGATAGCGGTGGAGCCCGCATACAGGAAGGAGTTCATAGTCTGGCCGGTTACACTGAGATTTTTGAACGTAATATTCTTGCATCCGGTGTTGTCCCGCAGATATCAGCAGTGTTTGGTCCTTGTGCCGGAGGTGCAGTTTATTCTCCTGCTCTTACCGATTTTATCATTATGAGTGATAAAACCAGTCATATGTTTGTGACCGGTCCGACAGTAACCACAGCTGTTACAGGTGAAAGTATCTCAACCGAAGATTTGGGAGGTGCAAGTGTTCATGGTTCTAAATCGGGGGTAACACATTTTGTTGCAGATGATGAAGAAGAGGGATTGATGCTTATCCGCAAATTGCTTTGCTATATGCCTCAGAATAATCTTGAAGAGCCCCCACAGACGGAATGTAACGATCCTATTGACAGGCTTGAAGACTCACTTAACGAAATAATTCCTGAAAAAACCAGTCAATCATATGATGTTAAAGATATTATATATTCAATAATTGACAGAGGTGAATTTCTGGAAGTACATCGCCGCTGGGCAAAAAATATTATTGTAGGTTTTGCAAAATTCGATGGGATGCCTGTTGGGATAGTTGCAAACCAGCCAATATTCCTGGCAGGTGTACTGGATATTAACGCATCAAAAAAAGCGGCCCGGTTTGTTCGTTTTTGTGATGCTTTTAATATCCCGGTAGTTACTTTGGTTGATGTACCAGGATTTCTTCCCGGTAGTGCTCAGGAGTATGAAGGGATAATAACCAATGGTGCAAAGCTTATGTTTGCATACGGTGAAGCAACTGTTCCGAAAATTACTATTACACTTAGAAAATCATATGGAGGAGCTCACTGTGTTATGTCTTCAAAACAATTGAGAGGTGATCTTAATTATGCATGGCCTACAGCTGAAATAGCAGTAATGGGTTCTCAGGGGGCTGTCGAGATTTTGTATGGTAAAAAGCTTAAGGAATTTACTGATTTAGAAGAAAAATCAGAATATTGTGCAGAGAAAGAATTGGAATACAATACGAAATTTGCAAATCCTTATCAAGCTGCAAAATTTGGATATATTGATGATGTTATCGAACCAAGAAATACACGTTTCAGAATTATTCGTGGTTTGAAAACGCTTGGAACAAAAAAAGATATCAATCCTATGAAGAAACATTCAAATATGCCATTATAGTAAGAAGGCTAAGGCTAAGGCTGAGGAAAAGAAAGAATAAAAACAGTCGGCAGTCGGCAGGGCAGTAACCCGCCAAGCGGTTTGAAACCGCTAGGCGGGTGTATCCAAAGGAGCCTTAGCCTTTAATAAGAGAATGATTATTAAAATAGCATAAATTGATATATCAATGAATAACTTTGAAATTCCAATACAGTTAACTATTATACAATTTGATCTTTCAGCTATCGATTCCGATGAATTAGTACTGGTAATAGTCGGGTATTGTATTGTTTTTATGGCTCTGTTATTGCTTTATTTATTTTTCCGGTATATAATCCCATCAATACTTAGGATTAAAATAGGAAAAGGCAGGTTTAACAAAGGTTCAGATCCTTCAGAAACAAATCAAAAAATAGAGGTAACCGGAGAGGTGAATGCAGCAATTAGTATGGCATTATATCTGTATTACAATGAATTGCACGATGAGGAAAGCAATATCCTAACAATTAAAAGGGTGTCGAAGGTGTATTCACCATGGAGCTCGAAAATTTACGGAGTAAGACACTCATAACATGTCACACGTAACCCGTAACCCGTAACTCGTAACTCGTAACAAGAAACCAATATGAAAAAATTGAAATTTACAATTCATTGTAATATATATGATGTTGAGATTAATAACTTTGAGGGAAATATCGCCGAAATTGAAGTTAATGGTACATTGTATCAGGTTGAGGTAGATAAAGAAGTTCAACAATCAAAAACTCCAACTTTAGTACGTTCTGTTATTCCTGAACAAAATAAGCAAATTGAAAAAGCAGAGCATGGTTCGACAATAGCTGTTAAAGCCCCTTTGCCGGGAAATATTCTGGAAATTTTTGTAAAATCCGGCGATATAGTTAAGAAAGACCAGAAGCTTCTTGTTATGGAAGCTATGAAGATGGAGAATATTGTACTTGCCGAAAAAGATGGTGTTATTGAGTTAGTTAAGGTACAACAGGGTATGGCTGTCCTTCAGGGAGATACTCTGATTGAGATGGTTTAGGGATTTGAATTTTATATAAACATGAAAAAACTTCTTACAATTGCCGGCATAATTGTTTTACTTTCCTGCATCTCATTTGCTTTTAGCAATAAGGATAAAGAAGCAGCCGGTTCTTCTCAAAAAGAGAAAATTATTAATTCTGCCGAACCCGGATTATCTAATCCATCTGCCGGAGCTTTACATGGTCTGAAACAGTTTTTTGAATATTCCGGTTTTAATAATGTAACCGCCGGTCACCTGGTAATGATACTGGTTGGATTGTTTTTTATTTTTCTTGCAATAAGGTTTGATTATGAACCATTGCTTTTAATTCCTATCGGTACCGGAATACTAATAGGGAATATTCCTTTTCTTCAAGCCGAAGGTGTTAATTTACAGTTGGGTATTTACCAGGAAGGTAGTGTTATGAATTATCTTTATTTTGGGGTGCTTAAAGGTATTTACCCCCCTTTGATTTTTCTTGGTATAGGAGCAATGACTGATTTCTCATCCCTAATCTCGAACCCGAGGCTTATGTTGCTTGGAGCTGCTGCTCAGGTTGGGATATTTTTAACTTTCCTGGGAGCGCTGGTTCTTGGTTTTTCACCACCTGAGGCAGGGGCTATAGGTATTATCGGTGGGGCAGACGGACCAACAGCAATATTTCTTTCATCGAAACTGGCTAACGGAATAAATATAATGGCAGATGGAACAACAGTTAGAAACCTGATAGGACCGATTGCCATAGCCGCTTATTCATATATGGCGCTTGTACCGGTTATTCAGCCGCCAATTATGAAGCTGTTTACTACCCGTAAAGAAAGGTTGATTAGAATGAAACCACCAAGGGCTGTTTCAAGGATTGAAAAAATAATGTTCCCCATTACGGGTTTGTTACTTACTGCTTTTATTTCTCCCGGTTCTCTTCCATTACTTGGTATGTTGTTTTTCGGAAATCTTTTAAAGGAGTCGGGTGTTACTAAACGATTGGCTGAAACAGCCAGAACATCGCTTATTGATATCGTTACTATTGTATTGGGACTGACAGTTGGGGCGTCAACACAGGCAGATGTTTTCCTGACATCCGAATCAATGCTTATTTTTATCCTTGGAGCATTATCATTTATGATTGCAACTGCCGGAGGATTGATTTTTGCCAAGGTTATGAACCTGTTTTTAAACAAAGAGAATAAGATAAATCCCCTTATAGGGGCTGCCGGTGTTTCTGCCGTTCCTGATAGCGCAAGGGTTGTACAGAATATTGGATTGAAAGAAGATCCTTCAAACCACCTTCTAATGCATGCAATGGCTCCTAATGTGTCCGGTGTTATCGGATCAGCTGTTGCTGCCGGTATTCTTCTGAGTTTTTTGCTATAAAATAAAGAGTTTCTGGTTTCTGGTTAGAAGATGTATCTTACAGAAATACCGCCACCATCAAACCATCCTCCGGTGTATCCGATAAGATTAAAAGCAGGTTTCCAGTCAATACTGAGAGAGATCGGTATCTCATCAAATGAATATTCCAGTCCGAGGATAGCATCAATACCAATTATTGTATAGTTACCTCCGGCATCAGCCCATGAAGCATTCGTATCATACCACCATCCAATATGTGCACCTGCACCATAGAAAACTTTTAACTCACTTATTTTGAATGGGTCAGCATGTATCTCATATAGTCCTGTGATAACCCATCCTTGCCACCTCGTGGATACTATTCCTTCAAGGGCATTGGTACTGCTGATGAAATGCTTTACTGTAATTCCCTGCGCCGGACCGCCACGTATGCCAATACCGGTTCCGTAATCCTGAGCCTGTAATGCTCCAAATCCAACAAAAGACAGCAGTATTAATAGTATAAATGTTTTTTTCATGATCAGTTTTATTGAAGTGATTTCTGCGGCAAAGATAAAACTAAACAAAACAAAAAAGTAAAAAAAGAAAAATAATTAAGATATTTGTAGTTAATCAATATAAGAAGTTAAGTAAGGTAAGTAAGTTGAGTAGGTGAGTAAGGAGAAGACACTTTAAATTTTTTTAGGCACTAAATAGTAAACAAATATTTTATATCAAACACAAAACAAGTGGGACAACAACAAAACATTGCTGAAGCAGGGATTGCCGGACCAAAGGTAAGGTCTGATTGTTATGTGAAGTTGGAACTGACTGAAAAAGGAGGTATCAGGATCGATCTGGATTCAAAAGTAAAGTCGTTATACGGATCATCAATTGAACGGCTTTGTCGTAATGTATTTGAATTTTTCGGAATTGATAATGTTAAACTTACACTGAAAGACTCAGGTGCATTGCCATTTACAATATCCGCCAGATTAGAAGCAGCTGTCAGACAAATATCTGATACCGGTAAAGAATTTATTCCGGATATGACAGATGAAAACAAATATCCTTCTGTCAGAGACCGTTTCAGGTTTTCCAGACTGTATCTTCCGGGCAATAATCCAAAAATGATGCTTAATGCCGGTGTCCATAATCCTGATGGTATAATACTTGACCTTGAAGATTCTGTGGCACCTGCAAAGAAAATGGAAGCAAGATTACTTGTTCGTAATGCCTTGCGGCAGGTTAATTTCTATGGATCAGAAAGGATGGTTAGAATAAACCAGCTTCCTGATGGATTGGAGGATCTGAAATATATCATTCCACACAATGTGCATGTTGTATTAATACCTAAATGTGAAAATGTTTCGCAGATAAAGCAGGTTGAAAAAGAAATTGGTAATCTTATTAATAAGCATGAAATCAGACAGGAGGTCTTTTTGATGCCGATTATTGAAACTGCACTTGGTGTGGAAAAGGCTTTTGAGATTGCTTCAGCATCTGAGACTATTGTTGCATTGGCAATAGGTCTTGAAGATCTTACCGCTGATCTTGGTGTGATTCGTACAAATGAAGCAACAGAAACGTTGTATGCCCGTACCCGTTTGGTAAACGCATGCAAAGCTGCAGGAATACAGGCAATTGATTCTGTTTTTTCGGATGTTGGAGATATGGAGGGACTGCGGCAAAATGTAATAATTTCCAAATCACTTGGTTTTGAAGGGATGGGTTGTATCCATCCGCGACAGATAAGTATTATCCATGAATGTTTTGCTCCCTCAAAAGAAGAAATAGAGAAAGCACAAATAATCATGGATGCTTTTTATACAGCCAGAGAAAAGGGACTGGGCGTTATTGCCATTGGATCAAAAATGATTGACCTTCCTGTAGTTAAAAGAGCAGAGAAAACAGTTAACCTTGCAGTAAAACTTGGATTAATGCCTGGAACACTTAAAGATTAGGTGAATAAACCGAAACCTGAAACATAACAAAGATGCCAAAAACCAAATTAACAAAAAATGCTGCCGGACGAAGTGTCCCGCTGGAAATTAACGGGAGGCCTGTGATTCCTTATAAGGGAGTAGGTAAGCATAATGTGGCAGGAGTAAAATACGGTCCGAAGATTTATACATGTAAAGATTTTCCTTCAGATGGGAATAAGTGTGTAGCAACGCTTAAGGAAGCTCTAAAAAATGCCGGGTTGAAAGATGGTATGACTGTTTCCACTCATCATCATTTCAGAAATGGGGATATGCTTGCAAATCAGCTGTTTGATATTGCTAAAGAAATGGGGGTAAAGGACCTTCGCTGGTTTCCTTCTGCTTCATTCCCATGTCATGAACATCTTATACAATATCTTGAAGACGGAACAATTCATCACATTGAAGGTAGTATGAATGGAGCACTTGGTCGTTTTGCATCACAAGGAAAAATGAAAGGGACAGGGGTGCTTCGCTCGCATGGTGGACGGTACCAGGCTGTTCAGGATGGTGAGGTGGAAATTGATATTGCTGTAATTGGTGCAGCATGTGCTGATCCTTTTGGGAATGCTAATGGATTGTATGGAGACTCTGCTACCGGACTACTGGGTTTTGCCCTGGCTGATTCACAGTATGCTGATAAAGTAATTATTGTAACAGATAATATGGTTTCGTTTCCTTGTGTACCATGGCAGATACAAGGTAATTATGTAGATTATACTGTTGAAGTTGATAAGCTTGGTGATCCGGAAAAGATTATTTCCGGTACCACAAGGATCACTAAAAGTCCAGATAGGTTACTACTGGCTGAAATGACTGCTAAATTCTGTGATGAAACAGGAATTATCCATAATGGTTTTTCATTTCAGTCGGGTGCAGGTGGCACATCACTTGCAGTAGGAGAGTATTTTAAGAAGATTATGCAGGAAAAGGGGATAAAAGCAAGGTTTGCCAGGGGAGGAAGCAATAAGTACCTTGTTTCTATGCTCGAAGAGGGTCTTGTTGATTATATCCTTGATGGACAAACTTTTGACCTGGAAGGAGTGCGTTCAATGGCAGAAAACCCGGGACATGTATGTACCAGCCCTTTTACTTCATATAATTATCATGGAAAAGGGAATTTTGCAGGTATGGTGGATGTTGCTATTCTTGGTGCAACTGAAGTAGATGTAAATTTTAATGCTAACGTTGTAACTCATTCCGACGGATACCTGCTGCATGGAATTGGAGGTTGGCAGAATTGTCTGTTTTCAAAAACAGTAATATTGCCAATTCCTTTATTTCGTGATCGTATACCTGTGGTTGTTGATGAAGTTACAACACTTTGCGGACCGGGAGAACTGATTGATGTAATTGTAACAGAAAGAGGGATTGCTATAAATCCATTAAGAACCGATCTGCTTGAAAAGCTTGAAGGGTCTGACCTGCCTGTAAAAACCATAACTGAACTAAAAGATGAAGCTGAAAAGATATGCGGGAAACCCGAAAAGGCACATTTTGACGATCAGATAATTGCTGTTGTTAAATGGGTGGATGGAACTGTGCTTGATGTAGTAAGAAGGGTGAAGGAGTGACTTTACCTTATACTTCTTCCGTCTTCAAAATGATTTTGAGGTTTCTTTTCACAAAAGAAAATTCGTATTCGCACTGTATCCCTCATAAAGTTTATCCTTCCAATTTCAACATCTGTTATATTTAATCCGGTTCTTTTCTTCAGATCAGCAATCAGTTCTTCTTTTTTATCCGGACTGATCAAGTCAATCTTTTCGTAGTTGATAAACTTTGAGTTCTCGGTATTTTTTTGCCAGAATAACTCAGCC
>JAUWPX010000395.1 GCA_030611395.1 Bacteroidota bacterium
GTTGTGAATTTATTTTGAATCGGGAAATTTGAAAATCAGCATTCTTTTTACCAATGGTCTTTTTTATCTTTCCGTCGTATCCGGAAGTAATCCATTCATCCTCAGGCAACTTTGTCCGGTCGTCAACATAAAGAGCAACAATAACAAAATTCTCTTTTAATCTTTTCAGCACTTCAGGATCAGACCACACTTTAGCTTCCATCTCTTTACAATTGCTACAGGCATGACCATTGAAATCCAGTAGCAGTGGTTTGTTTAATGCTTTTGCACATGCAAGACCCTGCTTATAATCAAAATATCCTGTTATTCCATATGGCAAATGCAGGAAATCAACATATTTTGGGTTCTCACATAATATATTTGTTTCATTAGTGCCAAGTGTAACAGGAGATAGTGAAGTCTGAAAAGCTGTTGATGAAATATCAAATTTCTGTGCTTCCTTCGGAGGCAGTAAACCGGAAACAGGTTTTAGTTGTGCACCAAATAATCCGGGAATAAGCCAAATTACAAAAGTAAAAGTAGCCAGAACCAAAACCAGTCTTGGTACACTTAGGTAAGAAACATCGCTATCATGAGCAAATTTTATTTTCCCAAGTAAATAGAATCCCATTAAACTGAAAATCACTATCCAGATAGCAATAAAAACATCCCTGCTCATAATACCCAGATGGTAACCCTGATCGATAGTTGAGACAAATTTTAAACTAAAAGCAAGCACAATAAACCCAAGTACAACTTTAACAGAATTAAGCCAGCCTCCTGATTTAGGCAGACTGTTTATCCATGATGGGAAAATTGCAAAAAGGGTAAAAGGTAAGGCAAATGCTAAAGAGAATCCGAACATACCCAGGACAGGTTCAATAACCTCGCCACCTGCTGCTTCAACCAAAAGAGCACCCACAATAGGACCGGTGCAGGAGAATGATACCAGAACAGTAGTAAGTCCCATAAAAAATGCAGCTATTAGCCCTCCCTTGTCAGCTTGTTTATCTGCCTTGTTCAATAATTTGTTAGGTAAAATTAATTCAAACATTCCGAAGAACGAAGCTGCGAATGCTATAAAAAGCAGAAAGAATATCAGGTTGGGGATCCAGTGTGTACTAATATTACCGGCAAAATCAGCCCCCGCGCTTGTAAGGGATACTATAAGACCTATCGATGTATAGATAATAATAATTGAAAGTCCGAAAATAATTGTCTGGGCAAGTGATTTACCCCTGCTGATATCACCCCGGCTAAAAAATGCAACCGTCATTGGTATCATCGGGAATACACATGGAGTAAGAATCCCGGCAAAACCCGCAAGTATTGACAGAAAGAAAAATGCTAATAATGATGACCTGTTTGACGATTGGGGATCAGAAGAGTCAGTAGTGGTTTTAAACTGTGATGCATCTTTTGGTTCAAGTACAAATTTAAACTCTTCATCTTTGGGAGGCAGACATCTTTGATCATCACAACTCATAAATTCAACGCTTCCTGAGATAGTAACAGGTTCGTCTGAGATTAGCTTAACCTTTTGAATAAAAACTGCATTATCACTAAAAA
Source organism: Bacteroidota bacterium (assembly GCA_030611395.1). Classification (GTDB taxonomy): domain Bacteria; phylum Bacteroidota; class Bacteroidia; order Bacteroidales; family VadinHA17; genus JADFUQ01. The sequence continues at coordinate 1,549 of JAUWPX010000395.1, forward strand.
GCTTAAGGGTCATATCAAAGCTGGAATCGTATTTCTCTTCTGGTTCAGATATCTCTTCTACGCTTCCAACCAACTTAAAATTATCTGATTCGTTTATGCTGAAAGAAGTAGGTATCGGTCCACCGTCAGGAATATCCTGTGAATACAAATGCCAAGTATTATCAATTTTAGCAGTAAAAACCAATTCATACTGTTTTGCTCCTGTTTTGTTATAAGCGAACTCCCAATTAACCGGATTGAGAATCTGGGAAAACAATGAGTTTGCACTTAAAAACAAAAATAAAATAAGTGTTATTGTG
>JAUWPX010000237.1 GCA_030611395.1 Bacteroidota bacterium
GATGTTTCATTCAGGCATGAACAGGGAGGAATGATCCCTCTTGAAGATGTTCTGAACCTGATTGACAAACTTGGTAATAAACAGAACAGAATTGTAGTTGCCCTGGATGAATTTCAGGAAATTTTCAGAATAAATAAAGGATTTGACCGGGTACTGCGTTCAATAATGCAGGATCACAGACATGTAAATTATATCTTTTCAGGCAGTAGTGAATCTATGATAAGTGAGATTTTTGAGAACAAGAAATCCCCTTTTTATCATTTTGCTTACCTAATGACACTGAATATGATACCTGAGAAAGAATTCTTTTGGTTCCTTGAAGATCGTTTCAGAGAAATTACAAAACACGGAAAATCAATATCTTCTTCCATTCTGTCTGAAACCGGCTCTCATCCTTATTATACACAACAACTGGCTTTTACCGTATGGGAATTACTGAACAGAACAGGATATGCGGAAGATATTACTCAAAAAGCCATAAGTGAAATTATTCAAAATCATGATAATGATTATGAGCGTTTGTGGAATGGTTTTAACAGGACAGATATGAAAGTTCTTATCGGGCTGGCAGAAAGTAACCTTGCACCACTCTCTGATGAATTCTCAAGAAATTTTAATCCCGGAGCTAAAAGCACTGTCTTTAGCTCAATTCTACGATTAATCCACAGGGGAATTGTAATAAAAAGGGATTCATTATATATTATTGATGATCCTTTTTTCAGGAAATGGATTGTTATAAGACGGGAGATGTAAGTCTCGTTCCATCGTTCCTTCGTTCTTTCGTTCTTCTCCTCTTTCTTCACTTTTTAATTTCTAATTTTCTTCATCGTTCTTCCCTATTCCCTTTCTTCCCATAGATATACATAAAGTCCTTTGATAAAATGTTACTTCGTGCAAAAAGTCCTTTGTGTTTTTGTATCTTTACACAAAATATCACATATGAAACGAGAAAAATTGAATGAGCTTATTGCCTGGAAAAAGTCAACTTCCCGAAAACCTTTAATCATAAGAGGGGCAAGACAGGTTGGTAAAACCTGGCTAATGAAAGAGTTTGGTAATACTCAATATATTCAAACAGTCTATATAAATTTTGAGAAAAACAAACGATTATATTCACTGTTTGCTGAAGATTTCGATATTAAAAGGGTGATTATTGCCCTGCAGGCAGAAACAGGATTAACTATAGATCCGAACACACTTATAATTTTCGATGAAATACAGGCAGTCCCTGAAGCTTTAACTGCTTTAAAATATTTTCAGGAAGATGCCCCGGAATATCACATCATAGCAGCCGGTTCCCTATTGGGAGTGGCACTCCATTCCGGTATTTCATTTCCTGTTGGTAAGGTGGTATTTATGGATTTATACCCCTTATCTTATCTGGAATTTCTTGATGCCATTGGAGAAAACGCTTTGGTTGAAATCCTTCGTCAGACCGACTGGAAATTAATTACTGCCTTTAAATCAAAATACATTGAGCGATTAAGGCAGTATTATTTTGTCGGGGGTATGCCTGAAGCTGTTTTAAAGTTTAGTGAGAATAATAATTTCAGAGAGGTCCGCGATATCCATATCCAAATATTAGAAACCTATGAACTGGATTTTTCGAAACATGCTCCAGTTGGAATAGTACCCCGAATCCGGATGGTGTGGAATTCAATACCCGCACAACTGGCAAAAGAAAACCGTAAGTTTATTTATGGATTGATTAAGAAAGGCTCACGGGCTAAAGATTATGAATTGGCACTATCCTGGCTGATTGATTGCGGACAGGTTTACAAGGTAAACCGGGTCACTAAACCTGCAATTCCTTTAAAGGCTTACGAAGACAGAAGCGCTTTTAAATTGTTTATGGTTGATGTAGGATTGTTATCAGCAATGGGAGATATTGATGCAAAAACTCTGCTTGAAGGAAAAACAATTTTCTCTGAATTTAAAGGGGCTTTAACTGAACAGTATGTTTTTCAACAACTTAATGGCACTGATGAATATGTGATCTATTACTGGTCGCCGGATCGATCGACAGCTGAAGTTGATTTTGTAGTACAGTACGAAGGTGTAGTGGCTCCGATAGAGGTCAAAGCAGAAGAAAACTTACAGGCTAAAAGTCTGAAAGTTTACACACAAAAATTTAATCCCCAAATCACCCTGCGTACTTCAATGTCTGATTTTCGGCAACAGGACCCGCTTATAAACATACCATTGTACTGTATTAGCGAATTGAAAAGGCTTTTTACTGAATAGCTCAAAACCACCGCATCTTCGCCCCCTCGTTACTGAGCATAATCATGCCAGGCAGGAGTTATTTCAAAGATTCCTTTTTCAATAGTCTGGCTGAATTATAAATTCTCAAAACTTCAATATATTCTTCATTAATAATCAGATAAACCAAACGGTAATTTCCAATTATTAATTCTTTTATTTTAGGATCATCAAATTCCGGAACTATCCTTCCGGAAAGAGGTTGTCTTGATAGAATCTGTGCTCTGTCATAGATCCTATTTATTGTAATCGAAGCATATCTTACAGAGTCTTGTGCAATATAATCTCTAATCGATTTTAGATCATTAACAGATAATTCAGTCCATCTTATTTTGACCATTTTTCAATAATTTTTTTCACATTTTCATTGGAAAGAACTTTCTTTTCTTTTGATTGTTCAAGGCCTTCTTCAACTTTTTCAATAAATATTAACTGGTCAATTAATTCATCAATAGTAAATGAATCCGGGAGTTTATTAATTGATTGTCTCAATTTGTCTTTTGTTAACATGTTTCTCCTTTTTTATGTAAAGTTAGTAAAGAAAATCTAAATTCCTGCCTTCCGCCTTCTTCATCGTTCCTTCGTTCCAGGGTATCATCCTACAATCGTACCCTCTCCGGCTTTGGCAAGTATTGTTTCAATCAATTTTTTGCTTAACCACACATCTTTGTCAATTAATTCTAATATAAGTGGTTTAATTTGAGTAATTAATCCTTTTGATTTTGCTTTTAATAAAACACCCATAGTTCCAGTGATGCTCAAATCAGTATGTTTTGCATGAAATCGACCTAATTTCTCATCTATTATTATCAAGTCTGCTCCGATCTCAGTTGCCAGTACAATCGCTTCTGCTTCTCCCGCATCTAAATCTAAAAAGTATTTTAAAGCCTTTTTATCCTGAATTTCTTGAATTTTTATCCAGTCGATTTTTGATAAATCCTGATAATAACCTTTGTTTTTTCCGCATTCAATTTCCTTATAAACAGCCTTTGGAATCGATATCTTACCGTAAAGTTTCTTCAATATATCTATTTGAGATAACTTAAGTAAGGAAATAATCGGTGTGGTATTTGAAACTACCTTAAGCATTTGCAATATCATTATCAAGCTCTTCTGAGTCAATAAAATCTATTACTGACACTTCATATCGCGCAACACCATCAAGAAAATCTAACCTCGATAATCCAAGCACCTTTG
>JAUWPX010000010.1 GCA_030611395.1 Bacteroidota bacterium
ATTTGAATAAAGTTCGATCATCGAGAGACCTGGAAAAAGAATGTAAACGAAACATTGAAGTAATGTGGTTGCTTAAAAATCTACAGCCAGATCATAACACCATTTCAAACTTTCGCCGGGATAACCCTAAAGCCATAAATAAAGTATTTCGGGCAACTGTACAAATAGCCAAACACTTTGATTTGATTGGGGGAAAACTAATTGCCGGAGACAGCAGTAAATTCAGAGCGCAGAACAGCAAGAAGAACAATTATAATCAAAAAAAGATAGACCGTCATGTAAGCTATATTGACAAGAAATTGGAAGAATACAACCAGGTATTAGCAGAACAAGACGGGGATAACAAACAATTAATTCAGCATGAAATAGAAAAACACCAGGGAAGGAAAAAGAAATACAAGCAATTAATCGGATGATACATATACATGACCCGCAGGACAAATACTGAAAACTAATGGCAACTGGTATAAAAAGCACAGCCATCGCAATACTGTCATAACATTTAAACAATACAGGACCCGAGCCTGCAAGGATTGCCCTGTCCGGGAAAAATGCATTTAAAAAGTACCTGGAGGTACTTATTTTGTCAATTTCGGTGATATATCGTTCGATAAGGTTCAAATTAATCCCATTTAAGGCAATTAATTTTTTGAATAAAATCACAACCTTCTTTTTTGTACATCTCTTAAATCGGCTTATATTTGGGCAAAACTTACATATAATGGAAGGTTTTTAGACGAACTGCCGTTTGTTGGTGGTAAACTATTAATAAATCAGACATGGACAAACAATTAAAAATAAACAGCAAAGAGTTATTGGATAAGATTAAAATTATCCTGATAATTTACTTAGTCTTACAAATTTCTTGTCAACCTCCGTCCAGGGAATCTCAAATTACAGAATCCGGTAGTTTTATATTTCTGGAACAAGACATTACTCAAGTTCAACAGGGATATAAAGATGGTACTCATACTATCAAAGAAGTAGTTCAAGCTTATTTGGACAGAATTGAAGAGATAGATAAAAATGGACCCACGATTAACTCTATTATTCAAGTAAATCCTGATGCCATTCAAATTGCAGAGGAGTTGGATATAGAAATGAGCGAGGGAAAAATAAGAGGACCTCTCCATGGTATTCCGGTTGTATTAAAAGATAATATTGATACTTATGATAAAATGGTAACCACCGGCGGCTCTAGAGCTCTGATGAATTCTTTTCCCTTGAAGGATAGCTATATTGCTAAGCAGCTTAGAGATGCCGGAGCAATTATCATTGGAAAAGCCAATTTAAGTGAATGGGCGAATTTTAGAGGTGAATTATCAACAAGTGGTTGGAGCGGTGTTGGCGGACAAACAAAAAATCCTTATGTTTTGAGTCGTAATCCTTGTGGGTCAAGTTCGGGTTCAGCAGTAGCTGTATCGGCCAATCTTACAATGCTTGCAATAGGTACTGAAACCAATGGTTCTATTGTTTGTCCTTCACATAGCAATGGTATAGTAGGAATAAAACCAACGGTGGGACTTATAAGTCGCTCAGGAATTATTCCCATATCATTTACTCAGGATACTCCGGGGCCTATGGCACGAACCGTGAGAGATGCTGCTATTTTCCTGGGGGCATTAGTTGGCATAGATTCAACGGATGAAAAAACATTGGAAAGTAGAGGAAAATTTTACAGTGATTATACTGAATTCCTTAAGGAAGATGGGTTAAAAGGTAAGAGAATAGGTTTATACAAAGGCCCATTAGGAAAAAATTACAAGGTTGATACACTTATGTATAAAGCGGTAGATTTTCTGAAAAGCCAAGGGGTAGAAATTATTGAGATAGATGAAATATCAATCGGTAAAATGGGCTATTATTCGTTCGAAATAATGCTATATGAATACAAAGACGGATTGAATAAGTATTTCCAATCCCTGGGAAGTGATGCACCGGTCAAAAGTATTGAAGAGCTTATTGCCTTTAACCAATCGGATTCGATAGAATTGAACTATTTTAACCAGAAATACCTGGAGATGGCTCAGGAAAAGGGCGACCTGACTTCTGAGGAATATGTGGAAGCATTAGCTAAAATGATGAAAGGTAGTAGGGAAGAAGGAATAGACAGGGTAATGAATTTACATAATCTGGATGCAATAATCGCTCCAACCGGGAGCCCTGCATGGAAAACAGATTTGATTAATGGAGATAGTTTTCAGTTGGGAAGTTCTTCTCCTGCAGCTAGAGCCGGATATCCCAATATAACTGTACCTATGGGCTATGTTGATGAGCTACCTGTTGGAATTTCTTTTTTTGGAAGGGCCTGGAGTGAGCCTCTTTTACTTGAAATAGCTTATGCGTATGAAAGAGGCACTAAACATCGCAAAAGCCCAAAGTTTCTGGTTTCAGATTAAGTCCAATTTTAAAAAAACAAGATGGATAAAGGGAGGAGGCCAACCACTAACAAAAAATAAACACCATTCAAACAGGCGTTTATTCAAAACGTTATGACTCTAATAATTAATTGAGTACTTTTGATAATATGCAAAAGAATACATCAGAAATAGAAATTTTTGCATCAAAGGATAGTAAGACTGAGATTCAGGTAAAGCTTGAAATAAAAGAGACCTCAGGAAAGGAAATCTATCAGCTTGGCTATGATGAAGCAATAAAACAAATCAATCTTGCCAAGGATGTATTTGGAAACAGCGAGTTATTCGAACTTGAAAAAGATGAATCGTTTAAAAGCTCACTTTCAACAATATATCAAACATTTGAGGGTAAAAACCTCTACCCAGGTATTGAAGAAAAAGCAGCAAACCTTCTATATTTTATTACTAAGAACCATTCTTTCACTGATGGAAATAAGAGAATAGCTGCGTTCTTGTTTCTATTTTTCCTGGAACGGAATAAAGTTAAAGATGCATAAAACAACCAGATGAAGGATATAATACTACCTTTGTATTTTATATAAATTAAAATTATTAATTATGAGTAACGGAACAGTAAAGTTTTTTAACAAATCTAAAGGGTTTGGATTCATTACACCTGATGATGGTGGTAAAGATGTATTTGTGCATCAAAATGGATTAACCGATGAGATAACTGAAGGAGATAAAGTAAGCTATGATGTAGAGGAAAGTCCAAAAGGATTGAACGCGGTAAATGTCAAAGTAGAATAATATAATATTACTTTTTGACATCCCTATATTGTATAAGCCTATCAAATTTGATAGGCTTTTTAAAATTTTGAAAATTGATTATTCTTAAGTAAGAGAGTATTATTTATTATGTATAAACAATCACTCTTAGGTCTTATAGCAGTCGCATTTTGCCTGCTGTTTACATCTTGTCAGGTCGGGCAAGAAAAAAAAGCATTGAAACTAAACGAACTCTTTACAAATCACATGGTACTCCAACAAAACGAGGAGGTCGCCTTTTGGGGAGAATATACACCGGGAAAAGAAGTTACGGTTTCGGGAAGTTGGGGAAAAGAAGCAACAACAACAGCAGAAAACAATGGAAATTGGACACTCAACCTGCCTACTCCTGAAGCAGGCGGACCATTCACCGTCAATATCGTTACAAAGGACAGCACTGTTACTATAAACGATGCAATGATTGGTGAAGTGTGGTTAGCATCAGGTCAATCCAATATGGAAATGCCCGTCAAAGGCTGGCCCCCCGAGGACCCTATTAATAATTCAGAAGAAGAGGTTGCCAATGCCAATTACCCGGGAATCAGAATGTTTACAGTAGCGAGAAGTTTTTCGCTGGAGCCTTTAGATACAATTATAGGGCAATGGGAAGTCGCCTCTCCCGAAACAGCAGGGGAGTTTAGTGCCACAGCGTATTTTTTTGCCCGCCGGTTACACCAGGAATTGAATATTCCCATAGGTGTCATTCATGCCAGTTGGGGCGGTACGGTAGCCGAAGCCTGGACGAGTAAAGGTCAGTTAAAAAAATTGGGTGATTTTGATAAAGATATTGAAATATTAGAGGATTCAAGTTTTTTGACACGCCCAAATATTCATAAAATACATCCGAATTTACCAACCGTATTATATAATGGAATGCTTCATCCTATTATTCCTTTCACCATCAAAGGTGCTATTTGGTATCAGGGAGAGTCAAATGTTAGTCGGGCAGAGCAATACAAGAAGCTATTCCCTGCAATGATTGAAGATTGGAGGACACAATGGAAAAATGATTTTCCGTTTTACTTTGTTCAAATTGCTCCTTATCAATATCATAAAAGTTCTGATGTTTCTTTAGATGAATCTCAGAAATTGAGAGATGCACAAAGACTTTCCTTAAAAACGAAAAATACAGGAATGGCAGTGACTATGGATATTGGCAATTTTACTAATATTCACCCTGCGAATAAGCAAGAGGTAGGTGCCAGATTAGCAGGACTGGCTTTGGCAAATGACTATGGGAAACAATTGGTCGCATCGGGACCATTATATAAAAGCTTTGAGAAATCAGAGAATAAGCTGATACTTGATTTTGATTATAAGGGCACCGGATTGATGGCTAAAGAATCATTATCCGGATTTGAAATTGCAGGAGCAGACAAAATATTCGTTTCCGCAGTGGCAAAGATTGTAGATAATAAAGTACTGGTCTTTGCAGCTTCCATAGCACAACCCGAATATGTCCGATATGCCTGGCGGGATAATGGCATTGCAACCCTTTTTAATAATGAGGGTTTACCGGCTTCCTCTTTCACAACAGAAGAATAACTTTGTAATATTGAAAGTCTAAAAAATCCATCGCACCAAAGTTATTTACAGAAACATTAAAATCAAAGAATTATAAACCCGAAAACAACATTAATTATGGTACAAAAAAATGTTTCCCGTCGTAATTTTATAAAAAAAACGACGATAGCAGGAGCGGGTATTTCAATAGTACCCGGTTTTACCGTAAGTGGTCTGGGACACAAAGCACCAAGTGACAGGATGAATATTGTCGGTATTGGAGTTGGAGGCAAAGGGCATCCTAACCTTGTAGGAATGAATACAGAGAATATTATCGGTCTTTGTGATATTGACTGGAAATATTCTACGAATTGTTTTGATGAATTTCCTAAGGCAAAAAGATATTGGGATTGGCGAAAGATGTTCGATGAACTGGGCGACTCTATTGATGGGGTAATGGTGGCTACTGCCGATCATACTCATGCCATTATTGCTGCCACCGCCATCACTATGGGTAAGCATATTTATTGTCAGAAACCTCTTACCCACTCTGTTTACGAGTCACGATTACTAACTAAACTAGCCGCTAAATACAGAGTGGCAACCCAGATGGGCAACCAGGGAAATTCCGGTGATGGTGTGCGTCAGCTTTGTGAATGGATATGGAATGGTGAAATTGGTGAAATCAGTGAGGTTCACGCCTGGACAAACCGCCCGATTTGGCCACAGGGTTTAGAACGCCCCGATAATGTAATGACACCTCCTGACACACTTAACTGGGACCTTTTTTTAGGTCCGGCACCAATACGCCCATATCATGAGATCTATACGCCATGGAATTGGCGTGGATGGTGGGATTTTGGAACCGGTGCTTTCGGGGATATGGCTTGCCACATACTCGATCCTGTTTATCAGGCATTAAAACTGGACTATCCCGATACCATTTGTGGCAGTTCAACTCTCCTTAATACAGAAAGTGCACCACAGGCTGAAAAAGTGAGATTTGTTTTTCCTGTACGTGAAAACATGGAGAAAGTAGATATGCCGGCTCTAAAAGTTCACTGGTATGATGGCGGTCTGCTACCTGACCGGCCAGACCTCATGGCTGATGGAGAAGGTTTCTTAAATGACGGAATGGGTGGTTGTTTATTTGTTGGGTCGAAGGATACAATATTATGTGATACCGGCGGATTTAATCCCAGATTGCTTTCAGGCCGGATACCTGATGTAAAACCTTATATCCGCAGGATTCCCGGAGTGGTAGGTTATATAGATGGACCTCATGAGCAGGAATGGATAAGGGCATGTAAGGAATCACCGGAAAGCAGGGTTGAATGTACATCCAATTTTGCTTACTCGGGTCCTTTTAACGAAATGGTTTTGTTGGGTGTGTTGGCTGTCCGTTTGCAAGGCTTAAATAAAACGTTGAAATGGGACACAAAAAATATGAAATTTACCAATATTTCGGCTGATGAGACATTTAAAGTGGTTACTTCTGATGACTTTAGTGTGATTGATGGACATCCACATTTCAGCACAAAATATACCACATTAAATGCACTGGAAGCAGCAAGTAGCTATATTAAGCATACTTACCGGAAAGGATGGCGTTTACCGGAAATGCCTAAGTAATAAATCAAACCCTGATAGTCTTAGGTTCATAATTTAAAAGTCAGACTGGTTTATTGTGTTATCCTTGCTCCTTACCCAGGTGCTATAATAAATTTGATAACAAAACAAAAACAATTATGGATTTTAGCAGCATACCGAAAATTGAGAATCATTTACATCTCGAGGGGGCTATTCCATATGAAACCCTTTGGCAATTAATTCAAAAATATGGTGGAGATAGAGAGGTTACAAATTTAAACAAGCTAAAAGAAAAATTTAAATTCCGGGATTTTAACCACTTTATCGAAATGTGGATATGGAAAAATCAATTTATAAAAGAATATGAGGATTTTAAGATTATTTCTGATGCGGTATTTAAGGATCTGGTGGACCAAAATGTAAAATATGCTGAGATTTTTATTTCTCCATCCATATTTAGGAAGAAATTGGAAATTCAAAGGATTGTTGAAGCAATATCCGGGAGTATTTCTGAAAATCCGAAGATTAAAATTAACCTGATTGTTGATCTGGTAAGGAATTTTGGACAGGAAAACGAAATTAGAACCCTTGAGGAAATCAACGAAGTTAAAGACCATAGCATAATTGGAATAGGTATTGGTGGTTCAGAAAATGATTTCCCCCCTGAATTATTTGTTGACTTGTTTGAAAAAGCCCGGAATTATGGTTTCAAAACTACTGCCCATGCCGGTGAAGCAGCCGGGGCTGACAGTATCTGGAAAGCAATTAAACTTTTAAGAGTAGATAGGATTGGGCACGGTACACGGGCAATAGAAGATGTTAAATTACTCGACTACCTTTCAGAGTTCAAAATTCCAATTGAACTATGTCCGATTTTCAAATTTTCGTACAAAGGTTATTAAATCCATGGATGAGCATCCATTTAAAATATTCCGGGAAAGGAAAATACCTGTTTCAATAAATACAGATGACCCGAAAATGTTTGATACTTCTCTTGCAGAAGAGTATCAGGCTTTATGTGAAACTTTTAATTTGAACGAAAAAGAAATATTTGCCACAATCATTGATTCAATAAATACAACCTGGTTAGAAAAGGAAGAAAAAGAAAAACTAATTTTTGAATTTGAAAATGAACTGGGAATAACAAAACACAACAAGTAATAGTCAACCGGGTTGAAGTTTGTCAAATTTTTTTATCTCTAAAAATTAATAATTCCACCGAAATACAAGGTGCGTTTTGAATAATAGTCGTAATTGAATGAACTGTAATCAGCATTATATGTTAAATCACGTACATTTTTTTTATTTATAATATTGCTGATATTCATAAATGTAATAATATTGGTTTGGGGCGATAAAATCCACATTTTAGAGATGCTTAAATCAAGTTTCATGTATCCGGGATATCTTATCATGTGGTCTTGTCCGGCAAACACAGGCTCATATACATCAAGCCCCCCGATATAGTCACTCCCTGTTACGGGACGGTAATAGGTACCTTGCCGGTAAAGCATAATTAAACTGATATCCAGATAGCTCCGGTGCTGATATTTTAAGCTGGTTCTAAAGAAATAGTCCAAATCATATTTCCCGGGGTACTGTAAGCTGTCGTTTTTTCGTCCGGCATTAATAAATGTATATGAATTTTGAAATGTTATTTTGTTCTCAAACAGATAAAGTTTCATGTATATTTCAGCACCCTGTACATCTTCATTTATACTTCCGAATGATACTTTTTTTGCAAAAACTGCAGCCGTGAGTTCGGCAATGCCGGTTTCCAGACTGTAATCGAGCGAGACCTGGTCACTGCGATAGAATGTTTTGGTTGCTATATCGGCATTGGGTAATGCATATCTATGGTAACGACCAAATGATACGTTTATAGAATGATGTTTTAAAAATGAATAATGGATATTACCCTGTGCACTCAGGAAGTCTTGTTGTGTTTTCGTGGGAATGTTTTTGCGCAAACCAAAGCCGGCAACCCAGTGTTTGTTCAATTCATATTTGCTGTAAAGGTATGCTTCAGTTAGTGTTACAGATTTTGATTCGGTATAATCAACCGATGGGTGTATTTCGCTTAAAGCATAATAGAACACGGGAAATTTACCGTCTAATTTTTGTGTTCGCGAGTCAGTTGAAACACCTGTTTTGAACGATAGTTTTTCGAAAAAATACTGGTAATTGATGTTGGCGTATAAATCCTGCTTGTCTATATTTATGGCTGTGTTACCATATCCGTATTCTTCGTTGCTGAAGCTCATACCTGCATTTATACTAAATTCGCTATGCCGGAAATCGCGGATATAGTTGGCAATAGTAAAATTGCGCTTTTTCGATTGGTCAAATGTTCCGTTAAAACTGGCATGATTGAATTTAAATTTGTAACCTTCCAGGTTGGTATAGCTGAAAATCTTAACAACTGAACTGTCGTTGAATTTATGGAGTCCGTGTAAACCAAGGTCTGCTGCATAAAAACTTTCCAGGTTATCGAAAGCTTTCTCATTCGTGCCAATAAGTGCCGCAGAAGGCTGATAATTTGAAAACACAGAAAAACCTGTTTTCGGTGAAAATTTGCCGGTATATTGCAAACCAATATTGGCTAATGACAAACTTATGGTTCGCGTTTTGGTTTGAGGAATTTCATTGTGGCTTTGTATAGCAATCAGTCCGGAAGATGTGTTCCCGTATTCCAGTGGCGGATTACTCGGGAACACATGCATACGTTCAACAATGGCTGTGTTAAAAATACTGAATGTACCAATTCCGTTGAGCTGGGAAAAGCGTACCGCGTCATATACCGGCACATTATTGAAAAATATACCCGTTTCTGCCGGGCTGCTGCCTCTAAGGCTTATACTGGCTGATTCGTCGGTGGTGGTTGATGCCGGCATCGAATTTACGGCCAGCAGCGGATCTGCCTGCGACAGCGGATTCAGATAAATATCGAGTTGCTTCATCTGCTTGATGGTAAATTCCTCTGCAATAATGCGTTTAGCTGTTACGGTCGCTTCTTTTAGCACTGTCGCCCTGGGTTTCAGACCAATTGATTCTTTGCCGGTGAGGGTTTGCAGCGATATGATTAGATCATCGTATCCAATAAAAGAAATAATCACACTGTCGCTCTTTTGTTGTGTTTTTGTAACTGTCAAAAAGAATTTTCCCTGTGCGTTTGTAGTGGCTCCGGTCAAAATATCCGACTGCAAAATAATATTGGCTCCTGGCAGAACCTCCTGTGTCGAAGCATCGATAATAACGGATTCAATACGAACAATCTTTTCATCCTGCCCATGTACATGTTTAACTTTGAACAGCAAAATAAAAGCAAATAGTACTATATACCTTAAATAATGTACCATTATTCATCTTTCATTTCTTTTTCCAAATCCGGCATGAGTATATTTTTTACCCAGTAAAATTCAGGTTCAACTGCAATTGCCTTGCGATATGTTTGTTTAGCCATTTCGTAGTTTTCATTTTGTTTATAGGCATTACCAAGCCATGCCAGCGTATTGATATACTGCCAATTGTTTGATGTTTGCATTGTGTCGGTCTCATATAACCTGATGGCTTCTTTGTAGCATTTGATAGCCTCCCCGATGCTTCCGCCAAACATTTTTGGAGTGAATAGCTTCGAACCACCTTTTTGTACCCAGCCTGTGGGCTCTGACGGATCTGCTTTTATGGCACTTTCAATGTGCTGTGCACTTTTAGCGCCCAAATACATGCCTTTTGACGGACTAAAACTCATTTCAACGCTAAGCAAAGCCGATTTGAGAGCATGTGCCTCAGCCCATTGGTCATCGGATTCAATTAACTCCTCCACATTCTTTTCGGCCTTTTCAATGTATTGATTATAGGTGTCTTTGTCCTTATTGGCGATGCAGGCATTTAATAGACCATATTGAACATTTGTTAAATCGAGAAGCAACTGCATGTTATCCGGACTTTGGTTTTGTTTTGTGCTAATCTGTTTTTCTATTACTTTCCATACCGTCACACTGTTACTCAAGTAGGCACTGTAGGTCTGTTTTTTCAATTTACCGGAAGTTTGTGCATCAGAGCTTGTAGCTGTTAGAAATGCTATACTCAGAAAAATTGTTATAATTGTTGTCTTTTGTTTCATAACGATTATTTTATAGAGTTGTTTATATTGTAAACCTTAATGAGAAAAAAAATTACTTTTTAATATTTAAATAGTTATTAATTGTTTTTACATACTTTTCAAATGCTTCAATTCCATTTTTTGTTATCCTGCATGAAGTATTGGGCTTTTTACCCCTGAATCCTTTTACAATTTCGATGTATCCTGCATTAGACAATTTATCTAATTGTACACTCAAATTACCTGCTGTTGCTTCTGTTTCTTCTTTAATATAGACAAAATCAGCCTGTTCAACACTAACCAGCAAGGACATGACTGAAAGTCTTAATTGAGAATGCAATAAAGGATCAAGTGTTTCAAACATGCTTTCCGTTTTTATATTTCAATATATAACCGGGTATCAAATATCCAAGCAATATTCCACCGGCTGAAGTTAATAATTGAATATCACCCGGCACCAAAAAAGCGATAATCGCGGCAACCCATAATACAATCCCTCCGTAAATTAAAGGCCTGAATTTGATTGTAATTCCAGAGAGGTATGTGCTTCCACCTGCCAAAAGCATAATTAATGGATTCAGATTATAGTTAATCTCTTTCATAAAAATGATTAAAATAAAATATCCTACTCCAAATGCAATCCAAATATGTCCATGGATACTATCGCTGTAAGTTTTTACCGACGAAGATTTTCCAATTTTATAGCCAAAATATCCGGAAAGGAAAACCCCAATAATTAAAATAAACCATGCTATTTCTGGATGTTCCATCGTGGTGAATTTCAATAATCCGTAATGCAGCAAACAGGCAAACACTACCAGCCAGCCCCAAACAAGGAAGAAAATGTAACTATCCTGGATATTACCTTTAGCCTTGTTGATCATAGCTGTGATTAACTTAAGACTTTCTTCGTTACTTAAATTTTGTTCTTCTTTTTCCATAATGTAAATTTTTATTTCTTTACAAATATAAACATGTTTATTTAATAAACCTAATATTTTATAAAATAAATACAATAATTTACAATTCGATGCTTTCAGACCAGGTTTCTTACAGGGATTCTACGATGATATTTAATTCCGGGTACAAGTAAATATTATTCCTTAAACAATTTTGAAAAATAATCCCAGAATTTTCTATGAAAGTTGGTTTTATCCTTTTCTTCAAGGATATCAGAGAGCGAAACAGGTTCCGGATCTTCAGGAGTGATCTTATATTTTTCTTCCGGATTGTATAAACCGGCTTTTTCAGGATGAAACTGTACTGCTATAACATTATGATATTTTTTATGCGATATTGCTTCAATAATTTTTCCATCCATTGAAGTAGCAGTTATCTCAAGGCCCTTTCCCAGGTTTCTTACTGCCTGATGATGACTACTGTATATTAAAGGAAAATCATCAGCCTTAAGTTTCAATTTATTCATAAAAAATTTATTTTCCACAATCCGGATACTGTGAAGATGTCCGCCTGTAAGGCTACGGTCAACAGACAGGTTTCTCCAGTAATTTCTATGCATCTGCTCTGTATCGGAATCCAAAATATCCTCAACATTTATTTGTCCGTACACCTCTGAAGGAATATCCTGAAAAAGAGTTCCGCCGGTTGCTACATTAAGGCTTTGCATACCCAGACAAAATGCAAAAATAATGTAATCAGGTTTTTCTTCAATATAGGGTTTGAATTCAGGGTTTTGCTTCCCTCCCAACAGGTGGAATAGTAATGAAACATCAAAATAGTGACGATCAGGTGTAACTATACTGGTAAGAAGATTTGTTTTTCCACCATATATAACCGGAGGTATATCCCAACCTCCCTGAAACAGGATGGCATCGGAATTTTTAAATATTTTGTAAAATTCATCACTACAAACATTTTTCTTATAAAGGTTTCCCGGTTCCAGGTCACCTTCAACCTTATGCAGGAAAATATAAGGGTATTCATTCTCTTCAAGAAACTCTACCGATTTATTATAATCATACCTCTCATCAGCGTGATACAACCCTATTAATTCCAGATCAGGAACATTAATAATCTTATTTTCTATCAGATATAT
>JAUWPX010000147.1 GCA_030611395.1 Bacteroidota bacterium
GTAGCAACCTTAAAGATATTTTCAGGTATTGCGATTTTCATAATATTGAATATATTAAAACAGATGACATTCTCTACGAAGGATTTAAAAAAGGAATTTTATCTGAAAGTGTTTGTGACGAATTTATTCAGACTATAAAAAAGAAAGGAAGCAAGTTCCCATATAATACTTTCAATGAAATACTTGAAAGATGAAATTATGTATAAAACAAAATGTAGTATTTTTCCCTCATTAGTTTATTTTACATGGGCTAAAGCCCTAAGGGGTGGTTGTATCCATATAATCCGTCAGCTAAAGCAGACGGCAATCCAGTACTGTCGACTGTGGATTGTCAACTGTTGACTGCCGACTGATTTATTTTGCTCCTCAGGTTGGACTCGAACCAACGACCCTCTGATTAACAGTCAGATGCTCTAACCAACTGAGCTACTGAGGAATATTTTCGCGTGGCAAAAATAAGCGCTTTTATTAAATTATACAATTATATTTGCAAAAAATAAGCAATAAATATAAACATATGAAAAATAATCACATAAAAGTACTTGGTATGGGCAATGCTCTTGTTGACATTCTAATAAAACTGGAGAATGATAATGTGTTAGCAACCTATGACCTTCCAAAAGGGAGTATGCAACTGGTAGACAGGTTGAAGTCAGAGAAAATATTGGCAGGAACAGAAGATCTTGATAAGACAATTGCTTCAGGTGGATCGGCTGCTAATACAATTCACGGATTGGCAGCATTGGGAGTTGGTACCGGATTCCTTGGTACAATAGGCAAAGATTTTTGGGGAGAACTGTTTGAGCAGGATATCAGGAAAAATAACATTGAACCAAAGCTTATATACAGCAACACAGAGTCGGGAAGAGCAATTGCACTGGTGTCAAAAGACTCGGAACGTACTTTTGCAACATTCCTGGGTGCGGCCGTGGAGTTATCTGCAGATAATATTGAAAAGAAGATTTTCAGGGGTTATGACTATTTTCATATCGAGGGGTATCTTGTACAGAATAAGGATTTGATAAGAAAAGCGGTTACTCTGGCAAAGCAGCTTGGTTTAAAAGTATCGCTTGATCTGGCCAGCTATAATGTGGTAGAGGACAACCTTGATATGCTCAGGGAGCTTGTAAAAAACAATGTGGATATATTATTTGCAAACGAGGAGGAGGCAAAAGCTTTTACCGGCAAAAAGCCTGAAGCGGCAATATTTGATATTGCAAAAGATGTGGAAATTGCAATTGTAAAATTGGGAAAGAACGGATCAATTATTAAAAGAGGGAATGAATATACTGAAGTTGGTGTTATAAAGGTTGATAGTATTGATACAACCGGTGCGGGTGATTTATATGCATCCGGGTTTTTATATGGGCTGATAAACGGAAAAACCCTGAAACGTTCCGGTGAAATTGGCGCATTACTTTCCGGAAGAGTTATTGAAATAATAGGGCCCAAACCGGATCAGTATATATGGGATGAAATCAGGGGATTGATAAAATCAGGTCAGATTATTTAAACCCCGGGTTAAAATAAACCGTGAATTTCGGCATTGATCTTATCAATAATTACACGCAAATGCTCTGTGTTATTTGGGAAATCGTAATCATCAGCTTCAACTATTAATATTTTCCCGAGCTTATATGTATCAATCCATGCCTCATATCTTTCATTCAACCGTTTAAGGTAATCGATACGTATTGAAGTTTCATATTTCCGCCCTCTTTTCTGTATCTGGTTCACCAGTGTTGGTACGGATGCCCTGAGGTATAAAAGCAGGTCGGGTGGCTGAATCAGTGAACTCATAAGATTAAATAAGGTAGAATAATTATCAAAATCCCTTGTAGACAATAAACCCATTGCATGAAGGTTCGGGGCAAAAATAAAAGCATCTTCATAAATAGTGCGGTCCTGAATAATTGTATTTCCTGACTTGCGTATTTCAAGAATTTGATTAAACCTGCTATTAAGAAAATATATCTGAAGGTTGAATGACCAACGCTGCATATCTTCATAAAAATCATTTAGATATGGGTTTTCATCTACATCTTCGTAGTGAGGCTTCCATCCAAAATGTTTGGCAAGCAATCCTGCGATTGTGGTTTTTCCCGAACCAATATTTCCAGCAACAGCGATATGCATAAAATCAAACAAATTACAAATTAAAAATTACAAAATACAAATAAATTACAAATTACAAATTACAAATTACAAAATAATATCAATTATCAAACCCAAAATATCGCTAAAGGCTTGCCGACTGCCGACTGCCGACTGTTTTTTTTCTTATTTTCTTAAATGCTCATAAATTACCAATAACTCTTCAACATATTTTCTGTCATTTGACAGACGGGGAATTTTGTTTTGTCCCCCCAGCTTCTTCTTGTTGTTAAACCAATTATAAAATACACCAGGCTTTAATTTTCTAATAATAAGTTTATCAAGTGTAATATTCTTATAACGTTTTGCCTCATAATCAGAATTTAATGATATAAGCGCGTTATCTAATACCGTTGTAAAATAGTCAAGATTTGCAGGTTCAGTTTCAAATTCAATTAACCATTCGTGCTTACCTTTCTTATTGAGATCCATAAAAACGGGAGCTGCTGTAAATTCGCTGATTTGGGCTTTTGTTTTGTTGCAGGCAATTTCAAGAGCCTTTAAGGCATTATCAATGATCAGTTCTTCACCGAAAGCGTTAATAAAGTGCACTGTACGGCCTGTAATTTTAAACTTATGGGGAAATAGTGAAGTAAAAACTATAGTATCTCCTATTACATATCTCCATAAACCTCCATTAGTTGATATTATAATAGCATAATTCTTATTCATTTCCACATTACAAACTGTATGAATTTTCGGATTTGGTTTGTTGAATTCTTCCATTGGAATAAATTCATAAAAAGTACCATAATCAAGCATCAGGAGCATATCATCAGATGAGGGATCATCCTGTATTCCGAAGAACCCTTCAGAAGCATTGTAGGTTTCCAGATAATTCATATTTTCTGAAGGGATCAGTTTTTTAAACTGTTCCCGATAAGGTATAAAACTTACACCTCCATGTATGAAAAGTTCAAGATTTGGCCATATCTCCAGCAGATTATTTTTCCCGGTGTGTTTCAACAAATATTTAATCATAACCAGATTCCAGGAAGGAACCCCGGCCAGGCTTGTGACATTTTCATCAATAGTAACCTCAGTAATTTTCTCAAGTTTTTCTTCAAACTCCTCCAGCAAAGCAATTTTCTGGTGTGGGGTTCTCAGGAAATCGGCCCAGAAAGGAATGTTTTCGATTAGGATGGCAGATAAATCACCATAAAAAGATTGATTACTGTAATTATTGACCCGGTGACTACCCCCAAGAGTCAATGCCTTTCCTGTAAAAATTTTTGTTTCAGGAAAATTTGCAGTGTAAATAGCCAGAACATCTTTTCCTCCTCTGAAATGACATTCCTCAAGAGCATCTTTACTAACCGGAATAAATTTACTCCTGTCACTTGTTGTACCTGAAGATTTAGCAAACCATTTTATTTCACCGGGCCAGAAAAGATCCTTTTCACCTTTACGCAACCTGTTTACACAAGGCATGATTTTTTCATACGACAGTAAAGGTAACCGTTCCTGAAACAGATCAATTGTGTTTATTGATCTAAAATCATATTTCTTTCCCCATTCAGTATCAGAAGCCGATTGGAGAATCTTAAACAGCATATCTTCCTGGACTTCACACGGATATTTCTTAAAAAGATTTATTTGATGAAGTCTTTTAGTGTTTAACCAGGATACTATGGAATTAATAAATGGCATTCCATTCTTTTTTCTCCAAAGTTAGTGATTATTCTTGATGAAAAACTTCCTTCATTATCTGAAAGGATTTGATCTCACCCAAAAAAGATTGGTGAAGCTTATAAAATTCTATTATTCTGGCAAGTAGGTTTGTTCTGGAAGCAGAACTAAGTTTCAGTAAATATATTTTTTCAAAATTTGTGTTTTGGAAATTATAAAACAATCTGCTTTCCTTAAGATTAAGATAATTAGTGTGGTTTGGAATTGTTTGTACAAATACTCCGTTTTTAAGATCCAGAACAGGTGTTTGTTCAGAATAATTATCATTGGGATTAAAGCCAAGATATTTAGTGAGTTGGATTAGGAATAGTAAATGAAAGTTTGAAACACTTTTTTCTGTTTTATCAAGGTAATGGATTGAATTAAGAAGATATTCAAAAAGGGGATTATTGGCCTCTTCTTCAAGTAAAAACCGGTAAAGCATTTCACCAAGAAAAAGAGCTATAGTGCTTTTTTGAATATTATATGGGATGGAAACAAAAGGTATAATAATATTATATTCCTTAATGCTTTGAAGTTCTCTTTTGGGATTATAATAAATCTCAAGATCAAGAGCATAAAGGGGTTGGAAAAGATTTATTTTGATATGCGATTTTTTTCTTCTTGCTCCCCTGACCAGGAAGGCCTGACGACCTGATTTTTCAGTATAAATATATACTATCACACTGGAATCAGAATATTTTATCCGATGGAGAACAATTCCCCGTGTTTTTTGAAGCATTAACTGGTTTTTAGAATTATCAATGGCAACCTATAAAAAAAATATGTATTTTTATGTGCAATTGAAAAATAGTTTCTGATGAATAATAGTAAAGAAAAAGAATTACTTAAAAGAATAGCAAAACTTGCCAAACAGAATCAGGAGCTGGAAGAGCTTTTAAAGAAACTGCAAAGGAAAAATGAAAAACTTGTTCAGGAAAACGAAAGAGCAAAAGAGATTCTTGCGAAGGTATCACCGGACAAACTAGATAAAGAATTATCTGCAGAACAAAAACCCAGATCTCTTAAATTTGAGATGGCTACGGTTTTATTTGCTGATATTCATGGATTCT
>JAUWPX010000032.1 GCA_030611395.1 Bacteroidota bacterium
AATTTGCCTCGTGGTATCTTGAGATCATCAAACCTGCATACAAAAAACCAATTGACAGCAAAACGCTTGAAGCTACAACGGATTTTTTTGAAAAATTATTAAAGATCCTGCATCCTTTTATTCCGTTTATTACCGAGGAGATATGGCAACTTATCAGGGACAGGAAAGATGGAGAAAGCATTATGGTATCAAAGATGCCCGGATCATTATCATATGACAAGTCGCTTGTTAGCAGGTTTGAAAAAACCAAAGAGACAGTAAGTGCAGTAAGAACAATCAGAAAGGGAAAGAATATTCCTGTTAAAGAGCCCCTGACTTTACTGGTTCGGGAAAAAGAAGAAAATTATGATAACCGTTTTGGTGAAGTGCTGAAAAAGCTGGCTAACCTGTCAGATATACAATTTGTTGATGAAAAGCCCAATGGTGTAGCCTCTTTCCTGGTAAAAACCACAGAATATTTTATTCCTCTGGGAGATAATGTAAATGTAGAAGAAGAGCTTGAAAAATTAAAAAAGGAACTTGATTATTCAAAAGGTTTTCTAGCCACGGTGATAAAAAAACTAGACAATGCTCATTTTGTTCAGAACGCGCCGGAGAAGGTGGTAAATATGGAAAAGACTAAGAAGGCGGATACGGAATTGAAGATTAAAACACTGGAAGAAAGAATAGAAGAATTAATATAGTAGTAATTAATCAGTACTTTGAGTAAGTTGAGTAAGGTAAGTAGGAGAGTAAGGTGAGTAGGGAGAAGAAAAGGTAAAAGCTTAACGATTAACAATTCATGATTCTTTAATTTTAGTCATTCCAAATTTATAATACTAAATAGTGTTAGAAAGAAAACTAATCGCTTTTAAAAATAACAAATCTCAAAAAACAAATGACAAATAAATCACAAATCACAATTTATTAATATTCAAACGTTTAAAAAATTTGAGTATTCATTATTGGAATTTATTTGTTATTTGCATATTGTTATTTGGAGTTTTCTTGCAGGCACTAAATAGTTACAAATAATATTCTTATGAAAGACAATAAAATCGCTCTTAATCCAAATGAACTGGTACAATTTATCAAGAAAAGCCCGGAAGAATTTACCAAAGGCGATCTGATCCGGTTTATTGAAGCCAGGGGAATCAAGATGATAAATTTCCGGTATGCCGGTGAGGACGGGAAATTAAAATCATTGAATTTTGTTATTTCAAGTCTGGAACATCTTGATTCGGTGCTTACAGACGGAGAGCGTGTTGACGGGTCCAGCCTGTTTTCGTTCATCGAAGCCGGATCGAGTGATCTGTATGTAATTCCAAAGTATAAGACAGCATTCCTTAACCCTTTTGAAGAAGTACCAACACTGGAGATCCTTTGTTCATTTTACAATAGTGAAGGGAAACCACTTGAAAGCTCACCGGAATATATATTACAAAAGGCACACAAAGAATTCAGGGATAAGACCGGTTATACATTCAAGGCACTGGGGGAACTGGAATATTATGTGAATTCTGTTAAGGATGACTTGTATCCGTTGTATAATCAGAAGGGATATCATCAATCAAAACCATTTGCCAAGTTTGAGGATCTTCGGGTGGAAGCACTTGGGTTGATTGCTGCAGCCGGGTGCAAAATTAAGTACGGGCATTCGGAGGTTGGAAGTTTCTCTACAGAAGATGAGGATTTTGAACAACATGAAATAGAATTCCTGCCTGTTGATGCTGAAGATGCAGTTACCCAGATGTTGATAGCAAAATGGATACTCAGGATGCTGAGCTATGAGTATGGTGTAGAGGTTAGTTTTGCCCCTAAGATTATTGTTGGCAAAGCAGGCAGCGGTTTGCATATTCATATGATGCTTGAAAAGGATGGAATAAACAAAATGGTTGAGAAAAACCGGCTTAGTGATGTAGCCCGGAAAATGATAGCCGGTATATTAGATGTTGCTTCTGCACTTACAGCATTTGGAAATACTGTTCCCACTTCTTACCTCAGGTTGGTTCCACACCAGGAAGCTCCAACTAATATTTGCTGGGGTGACCGGAACAGGTCGGTGCTGGTGAGAGTTCCATTGGGTTGGAATAAAACAGGAAATATGATAAATGAAGTTAATCCCATGAGTCCTGTTGAAGAAAAATCCCGGTTAAACAAACAAACTGTAGAATTTCGTTCACCGGACGGTTCGGCAGATATTTATAAACTTCTGGCGGGTTTGATAGTAGCAGCGCAGCATGGGATTGAGATGGAAGGAGCACTTAAAATGGCTGATGAACTATATGTAGATGTGAATATTTTTGATGAGAAATATAAGGATCAATTGGCAAAACTTCAGCAACTTCCCTCCTCATGCGGGGAATCAGCAGAGGCACTTGAGAAACACAGGAAACTGTTTGAGCAAAATAACATTTTCCCGGCAGGGGTGATTAGTGATGTTATTGAAAAACTAAAGTCATATAATGATAAAGATCTTAGTGAAAGATTATATGGGAAAGAAGAGGAACTACGTAAAGTTGTTTTGAAATATATTCATTGCATGTAGGCGGGTTTAAGGGGCCAGGCGGTGTATTTGCCAGCGCATGTTCTTTTTTTCATACATAATACGATCGTGCAGACGATTCTCCCTACCCTGCCAGAATTCTATTCTGTCTGGTTTTAAAATATACCCTCCCCAATCAGCAGGTCTGGGTATTTCTTTTCCATTAAAATTATTTTTTTGTTCTTCAAACAGATTTTCAAGGTATTCACGGTTGGGTATTTTCCGGCTCTGTGACATAATCCATGCACCCATTTTTTCCCCTCTTGTTTTAGAATTGAAATATTTGTCTGAAATATTACTTTCCACTTTTTCGATATATCCTTCAATTCGCACTTGTCTTTCCAGACTGGCCCAATAGAAATTCAATGCTCCGTAATGATTGAGCATAATCTGTTTTCCCTTCCAGCTTTTATAGCTTGAATAAAAAATGAACCCTTCATCATTAAGCTCTCGTAACAATACAATTCTACACGACAGTTTTCCATCAGGAGTTGCAGTTGCCAGAGCCATTGCAGTGGGTTCCTTTTCCTTTTTACTAATGGCTTCATCAAGCCATTTTTCGAATTGTATAATTGGATTAGGATTAATATCTTTTTTTTGAAGTTTACCTAATTTGTACTCTTGTATACCTGATTCAAACTCTTTTTTCATGATCGAAATTATTCAGGCGGTTCATTATTCAAAAAAGTATCTTTTTTTAGATTTGCTGATTGTATACTGGCATTCAGTTCAAACCCAATTAAGATTGAAATTGAATTAAAATAAAGCCATATCAGGACGACCATCAGCGAACCTATAGAGCCATATAGCTTATTAAATCTTCCGAAATTATTTACAAAATAAGATACTCCAACAGAGGACAGAATAAACAATAATGTAGCAACGATTGAGCCAACAGAAAAGAATCTCCAGTTTTTTCGTTGTGCCGGGGCAAAATAATAAAGGAAAGAAATAGCAAAAAAGATGAGGGCGATATTAATTATCCATTTTGCTGTTTGGGCAATGTAAAACACCAGGTCCTTTTCAATAATATCTAAATCAACCAGTTTCCCAATAACTGTATTACTGAAGATAATTGTTATTACTGCAATTGTGAGTAGGACAGTAAGCACAAAAACCAGGATAAGGGAAATTTTTCTCTGATTTATCCAGTTCCTGGTTATCACAGGATGATGTGAAATATTAAAAACATTGATTAAACGGTGCATTCCTGTACTGGAAAAAGCAAGTGTAACAACGAACATAATTATTAACAGACCACTGCTTTTCTCAGTTATTACTGCGATAAGTGATGTTTCAAGGAAATTGTAAGCGTTTTCAGGAAGTATTTGCTGAAAAAGTTCTAATAGTTCGTTCTGGAAATTTTGAATTGGAATAAAGGGGATCAGTGTAAAAAGAAAGATTGTAGTAGGAAGGATTGCAAATAAAAGGCTGAAAGCAATTGCAGATCCTCTTGCATCCATTGATCCTCTTTTAAAACCCTGGAAGAAAAATGAAACTACGTAATAAATGGGAATATGCTCAAATCCCGGAAGGCTTATCTTTTTTACTTTTTTTATAAAACGATACCCCAGATCTTTAATGATCTTGTTGAATCTTTTTTTATTTAAAACAGTTATTCCCAAAATTCATTAATTAATAGCTTTAAGGCTCATATCCAGACTATGTATCCGGTGAGTTAATGCACCAACTGAAATATAATCCACTCCACATTCAGCATAATCCCGGATGGTTTCGAGTGTAATTCCCCCGGACGATTCCGTTTCATATTTTCCATTGATCAGTTCAATAGCTTTATGGGTATCATTTAAAGTAAAATTATCAAGCATTATCCTGTTTATTCTACCGGTTTCAAGTATTTCTTTGATCTCACTGAGGTTTCTGGCTTCAATTTCAATTCTAAGATTTTTCCCAATACTTTCAAGATAAATATGAGTAGAATTAATAGCCTTCCTTATTCCTCCGGCGAATTCGATATGGTTATCTTTAAGCATAATCATATCAAAGAGGCCCATTCTATGATTCTCGCCACCACCGGTTTTCACTGCCATTTTTTCAAAAACCCGGAGTCCGGGAGTTGTTTTCCGTGTGTCAAGAACTTTGGTTTTTAGCCCTTCCAGTTTCCTTACATATTTATTTGTTGTAGTTGCTATCCCGCTCATCCGTTGCATAAAGTTTAAAACAAGCCTTTCGGATTGAAGTATAGAAAGGACCTTTCCGGAAACAATAAAAGCAATATCTCCGTTTTTAATATTTGCACCATCTTCAAAAAATACTTCCAATTCGAGTGCGGGATCTATTTGGTGAAATACCAACATTGCCACTTTTGTACCGGCAAGAATTCCCTGGTCCTTTATTAATAGATGTGCTTGTCCACTTGTTTTTTCAGGGATACATGAAATGGATGAGTGATCACCATCGCCAATATCTTCAGTAATAGCTAATTTTATTAGTTCACTCAGGTCTTTTGAGTTCATGTTCCTTTTCTATTCTGAGTTGATGTATTAACAGCTTTCCCTCCCTGGTTTTCAGAAGGAAATAAACACGGAAGGTTGTATTATCTGTAACAAGTTCAGCAATGGAGTATTTTGAATCTTCTTTTCCTCCGTGGTGAAGAATAGTGAATTTTTTTGGAGGAAAGTTTTTAAAAAAATCCCTTAAAATTCTTTCGGCCTGAGTTTTGCTATAAAGATCTTCATTCTCACGGACAACAAGTTCTATGTTTGAGTTAAAATATTTTGCCAGTTCCGCTGAATTTCCAGCTTTAAAAGCAAGGGAAATTCCTTCCGGGATTCCTTGTGGGTTTGAATAAACCATAATATCAAGACCGGCAAGAAAAA
Organism: Bacteroidota bacterium; assembly: GCA_030611395.1. Classification (GTDB taxonomy): domain Bacteria; phylum Bacteroidota; class Bacteroidia; order Bacteroidales; family VadinHA17; genus JADFUQ01. Next base: position 5,365 of record JAUWPX010000032.1, read on the forward strand.
ATAACAATATGAATATTTTGCGAAATCCGATCATTTTGAGTAATCTTAAATTATATTTAAACTGATACAAAAAATGCACCAATCAGTTTTCTGCAATTTAGTAAAATTTTAGTTAAAGTTATAAATGTTATTCGATCAATGAACAATTTAAGTGTGATATTACGAAAATACAGGTTGGCTGCTTTATATCTTTTAATCGGAGCAGCCCTGTTTACCGGTGGGAAATGGATAGAAAACTATCTTGTCAGGGAAGGAAATGATACTTCCTTAATAAAGAGGTTTGAAAAGATATTTAACAAGAAAGAAAAGTTTCTGGATGAAACCCTTGACCAGGTTATTAAGTACGAGAATGCTGACAGCCAGATGTTTAGTCAGGAAGAGATAGATAAGTTGAACAAAAAAAATATAGCCGTTCTTGTATATCACGATGATAGTCTGGTTTTTTGGTCTGATAATTCTTTCAAAATTCCGGAAAAAAGTGACAAGATTGAGCAATCCTTGGTTTTTCTTCAAAATGGATGGTATTTTAGAAAAAGTAAGCATACAGGGAATAAATCAGTAATAGGTTTAATACTATTAAAGAGTCAGTTCAATTATGAAAATCAATTTTTAAAAAATGAATTTCCCAATGAATACCATTTGCCATCATGTTATATGATATCTAAAAATGATTCGGTTGGTGGAGGGGAAATACATGCTTTAAATGGTTTAATACCATTTTACTTATCAAAGGACAAGACTGATCCTGTTTGTTATGGGAATATGGCATATTACATCTCCCTGGTTTATTTCATTGCTATATTGGCTATATTATTATGTTTAAGAAAAGTTCAGCAAAACCTGATAAGTAAAAAAGCAAAAACATGGGGGCTTTTTCTTCTGTTTTTATTATTAATAATGGGATATTTGTTTTTTATAAAAGTAAAATTTTCGATATTTTACTTTTCCCTTGATCTGTTTTCTCCATATTATTGTTCGCTCTCAGAATATATTCCTTCTCTTGGTGAGTTTTTTCTTCTATCCTTGTTCACGTTTTTCTTTTCTTACAATTTCTTTAAGGATTTTAAACTATCATTAAAATCAGATAATACAACATTCATTGCCAGGTTAATTACCGGTTGGGGTTGGTTACTAATTACATCTGCAGTTTTTGTAATCATTTTTTCAATTTTCAGGAGTCTTATTATAAATTCAATTATACCCCTGGATTTCAGCAAGATACAACACTTCACTTTTAATAGTTTTATCGGTCTGATTTCCATTTGCTTACTGATTATTTCTGTTATATTACTTATTCAGAAAGTAATTTATTCTATTAAAGACATACTTAATTCATATTGGCAAATAGCCGGATTATTTGTCTCTTTAATTGTTTTCCTGATTGCCGGATTAATAACAGGTACCGGTGTTATTATAATGCCCGCGGTTTTTTTCCTGGTTATAGGTTTTACAGGGATTTTGGGATTGCGTTTCGGGTTTACACCTTTTAATTACCTGGTGATTTTGGTTTTTATTATGAGCGTTTTTTCAACACTCTTATTGATAAATACTACCCACAATAAAGAAATGGAAAACAGGAAAGTGGTTGCAGTAAGTTTAGGGGCTGAAAGAGATCCGGTGGCTGAGTTGTTCTTTAAAGAATTGGACACAGAGATACAGAATGATCAGCAAATTGTTGAAATATTGAAAAAAGGGGCATTTTCTGATAGAGATGCGGATGAGATATATGATATTCTGAAAAATAAGTATTTTAAAGGATTCTGGGAAAAATATGATCTTTCTATTGTTATTTGCCATGAAAATTCCGGTCTTATTGTCTATGATCAGGAAAAAGATAATTGTTTCAGTTTTTTCAATGAGTTATTAGAAAGCGAAGGTAATCCGTTAGGTGAAACCGGCTTTACATATTTGGGATTAACAGCCGGCAGGATACGATACTTTGGAGTATTCTACTTTTCATGTGAACAAGACAACACGGAAAACGGGCTGTTTATTGAATTAAATTCCAAAATCCGTTATACTCAGCAGGGTTACCCGGAATTATTATTGGATGAAGAATTAATCAGAGATATGGAAATAAAAAATTATTCGTCTGCAAAGTATTATAAAGGAAAACTAATTAGCCAAAGTGGAGAATTTCTATATAGCCTGGCTTTTTCTGACAGCACAAACAAACAGGAATTCGAATTTGCATATTTTGGCGGATATGAACATCTTATTTATCGTATTGATTCACAAAATATTATTATTGTTGGGAAACCCAGGATAACGATTGTAGATTATCTTATTACCTTTTCATATCTTTTTGTTTTACTGATTGTTTTGTTATACTTCATCAGGGTATTAATACAACTACCGGGTATAACCGGCTCAAGGCAATTTGATTTTAAAAGTAAAATACAATGGTCCATGTTCCTTATACTGATTATCTCATTATTATCAATTGGCGGTGGTGCAATTTATTTAAGTATACGGCAATATAAAGATGAACATTTTAACAACCTCAGCGAGAAGATGCAGTCGGTCTATGTTGAACTGGAGCACAAATTAAGTTTTGAAAACTCGCTTGTTTCAGGATGGAGTTCTGATCAATATCCCACTCTGAACGATCTGTTAAGGAAATTCTCAAATGTATTTTATTCAGATATTAATTTGTATGACAGTGGAGGAAATTTATTAGCTACTTCTCGCCCGGAAATATTTAATAAGGGTCTAATTGGTGAAAAAATGAATATGGAGGCTTATAACTGGCTGAAGGTAGGCGAGATGGCTGAATTTGTTCATAACGAAACAATTGGTGATCTGCGTTATATGTCAGGTTATATCCCTTTTACCAACTATGAGAATAAGTTACTGGCATATTTGAATCTGCCCTACTTTTCACGTGAAGACGTTCTTGCAGGTGAAATTTCAAAACTGGTGGTTGGGATTGTCAATTTTTCAGTGGTCCTTATCTTGCTTATAATGGGTCTTGCAGTTTTTATCTCAACCAGGATAACAAATCCACTTAGGATGATACAAAAAGAGTTCAGTAAAATTGAGTTGGGGAAGGAAATAAAGTCTATTCAGTACGAGGGTGATGATGAAATTGGCAACCTTGTTAGTGAATATAACCATATGGTTAAAGAGCTGGCAAGAAGTGTTGAAATGTTGGCGAAATCTGAGAGAGAATCTGCATGGAGAGAAATGGCAAAACAAATTGCTCATGAGATAAAAAATCCTCTGACACCTATGAAGCTAAGTGTTCAACAACTTCAGAAGGCATGGGATGATAAAGCTCCGAAATGGAATGAATATTTAAATACATTTTCAAATAACCTGATTGAACAAATTGAACATTTATCATCCATTGCATCGGAATTTTCCAATTTTGCAGAAATACCTAAATCAAAGGGTGAAGTGGTAAATGTAATAACAAAAATAAAGAAATCGGTTGAACTGTTTTCTAATGAGGGGAACATCGATTTTAAGTTAGATTTGAATGATAAAAAAAAGGTTTTTATTTATTTCGATAAAGAAAAAATGGTTCAGGTTTTTTCAAATCTGATTAATAATGCCATCCAGTCAATTCCGGATGACAGAAGAGGTAGAATTACAATAAGCCTGGATATTATTGATAAAAATGTTCTTATTAAAATCGCTGATAATGGATCCGGAATACCAAAAATGATTGGCGATAAACTCTTTGAACCCAATTTTACTACAAAAACCGGCGGAATGGGATTAGGATTAGCTATTGTGAAAAATATAATGGAGGATGCAGGTGGAAGGATATGGTATGAAACAGAGATTGGAAAAGGGAGTGCTTTTATTATTGAGATGCCTTTACATTTACCGGGTTAGGATGCCCCTGTTTAAGGAGTGACAACTTTTTTCTGTTTTTATCGTATACAATTACATTATCAATATTGTAGTAATGTTGTGTCAACGATAAACATACGGGTGAGTTAAAAAATATGTAATATTTATCTATATTTGTTCTACATCGTACACAGTTTTTTTATTAAATGACAAGAAATATTTTCAAGCAAGCTTTAATTTTCTTTTTAGTTTTTTTCTTTTCATTTTTGTTTTCCTATCACGGGAAAGCACAAACCTCTATTT
>JAUWPX010000073.1 GCA_030611395.1 Bacteroidota bacterium
TTGCTTTTAATAATCCGTCCGGGTTATGGGCAAGTCTCTTTTGCCGGATTACCTGCAGGAATTGATCATAAAAAAGTGCCTTTTATAAAATTACCTGGCGTAAACAGGGATAGTCTTATTAGTATTGAAAAGCAGGAGAGATTGATAACAGGTAAAAAAAGTCTGAGATTCGGAAAAATATTACCTGTATCTCTCGGGACTGATAATTACGGTGTTTTTCAGTCATTTGAAGGGAGTCAGGTTTGGAGAATTGGATTATGGTCGCCGGATGCCAGGGGACTGGGATTGATATTTGACCGGTTTGCCCTGTATGATGGTGAAAAGGTATTTATTTATTCTCCCGGGAAAAAACAGGTGCTTGGAGCTTTTACCAGTGGGAATATGAATAAAAACAAAACATTGGCAGTAATGCCATTGGCAAATGATTCCATTATCATTGAATTTCAATTCAAAACCAACAGGAAGGATGCTTTGCATATCGGATCAGTGATTAATGATTACCTGGGAATATATAGTGCTATTGCTGTTAAGGATGAATGGTATAATGCTTCCGGACCATGTAATGTTGATATTAATTGCCCCGAAGGGCAGGATTGGCAGAGTGAAAAGAATTCAGTTTGCCGGGAACTTATATATAAATCTGATCATGGTTATTCCGAGTTGTGTACAGGTGTACTTCTGACCAATACTTCAGAAACAGATGCACCTTACCTGCTAACAACAAACCATTGTATTGAAAATAATACACATGCTGAGAATACATTGTTTGTATTTCAATATGAAAGTCCTTATTGTGAGGGACCGGATGGATCTGTGATTAAATCAATATCAGGATCAGGCTTGAAGGCAACATCTGAAAATCTTGACTTTACACTGGTTGAATTAGATACGATACCTCCAATTACCTATAATCCAATCTATGCCGGATGGAGTAACAAGTTTTTTCCACCGGAAAATTCAGTAACAATCCATCATCCAAATGGTGATGTTAAGAAGATATCTGTTGATAATGATCCTGCAGTGGTGGCAAGTTATTCTGACTTTGATGATAATGCTTTCTGGAATATTTTGCAGTGGGATGTCGGAACAACTGAGGCAGGTTCATCCGGGGCTCCACTTTTTGATCAGGATCACAGGGTTATAGGTATTCTTTCAGGAGGTGATGCGAGTTGCGGAAATTCAGTAAACGATTATTTTTTGCGGTTTGCAAACGCATGGGATGATTATAGCTCATCAGGGGAGCAGCTTAAATTCTGGCTTGATCCGGAAAATACCGGTGCAACATCTGTTAATCAACGCGATCCGTATTCAACAACCGGGATAAATAATCATTCTGATATTGTTGTTTACCAGAATCCGGGTAATGGTTTTGTTTCATTTACCCCAAACGGATTTATATTTGGAACTATCCGGGTACAGGTATATCATACTGCAGGATATGTTTTGCAGGATAGTAATTTGGAATTCACTGGAGGCAGAATTGATCTTAATCTTACCTGGTTGAAAAACGGACTATACTTTATCAGGATAAGTCAGGGTGCAAAAAACGAAACATTAAAAGTTTCAATTATCAGGTAGGAAGAATGAAGAAGTCGAAGAGTCGAAAAGACAAAGAGTCGAAGAGTGTCTGCCTGCCGGTAGGGCAAGTGTCGCATTTCATGTGGCAGGCTTTTTACTTTTGTCTTTTATCTTTTATTCTATCTGTACCAGGATGCAAAAACAGGTTACATGATACAAATTCCACCTTACCGGAGAAAATTGGAGAGGAGATTAATATTGTTTATGCTAAAGGATTTAGAATTGTGGAATTTCCCGGATACACCATGTTGAATGTGCATAATCCCTGGCAAGGTGCTGAAAATATTTCTTTTACTTATTACCTCGTAAATAGTGAAAACGACATACCTGAAGAACTTATTGGAAAAATTGTTATCAGGACCCCGGTAAAAAGGATCGTTTGTTTATCAACAACTCATATAGCTCTTCTTGAATTTGTAGATGAGATTTCAAGTCTTGTTGGAATGTCAAGTCCGCAGTTTGTTACAAATAAGGAAGTAAGAAAAGCCTTAAATAGAGGGGAGATTTTTGATGTTGGTTATGAAAAGAAACTGGATTTTGAAAAAATTATACATCTTAATCCTGATCTGGTTTTGGCATATGGGATTAACAGTGAAGTAACAGGGTATATGAAGAAGCTGGATGAATTGGGTATTACCGTTGTATTAAATGGTGAATACCTGGAGAAAGAACCTTTGGCTAAAGCTGAGTGGGTTAAGTTTATTGCTGCTTTTTATGGTAAAGAAAGTATAGCATCTCAGAAGTTTGACAAGCTGGCTCAGCAATATAATTCCTTAAAGGATATTGCTTCGGAAGAGAAAGACAAGCCGTTGATATTAAGCGGTTTGCCATGGAAGGGTGCCTGGTATGTACCGGGTGGAGAGTCGTTTGCGGCACAGTTTATTAAAGATGCCGGGGGTTTATATTTGTGGAATGAAAACAGGTCAACCGAGGCTTTGCCTCTTGATCTGGAAGCAGTTTATGAAAAAGCATTAAAGGCTGATTGTTGGATCAACCCCGGAGCCGCTTCAAATATTAAAGACATTATACGGGTAGATAAAAGACTTGGTGGGCTTAATGTGATACAAACAGGTATGATTTATAATAATAATGCAGTGGTTAATCAAAACGGTGGTAATGATTACTGGGAGTCAGGTGTTACAAATCCTCATCTGATCCTTAAAGACCTTGTGAAAATATTTCATCCTGAATTATTACCTGATCATAACTTTGTTTATTACAAAAAGGTGGAAAAGTAAAAATTTTGACTGAACCAAAGAATATACAAGTCAGATTATTTAGCAGGAAGCACCTGCTTATTTTTGGTGTGCTTCTGATTGCCCTTGTTTTACTATTCTTACTTGATCTGTTTCTAGGATCTGTAAGGATCCCTTTCTCTGAAATAGTAAGGATATTATTATCAGGGGAAGGTAAGGAGGAATGGGTAACCATTATCTATAAATTCAGATTCCCTAAAGCTATTACGGCTTTACTGGCAGGGATGGCTCTGTCAGTCAGCGGACTACAGATGCAAACCGTATTTCGAAATCCATTGGCAGGACCTTATGTATTAGGTATAAGTGCAGGCGCGAGTCTGGGAGTTGCAATTTTAATGTTAGGTTTTTCATCCCTGATTTTTACATCAAATATTCTGAATATTGGTAACTGGGCAATAGTAACCGCGGCATGGATAGGATCAGGTTTAATATTGTTTCTGATATTGATGGTTTCCATGAGGGTAAGAGATATAATGACGATACTTATCCTTGGCATTATGTTCGGTAGTGCAACAACTGCGGTTGTTAGCATCCTTCAGTACTTCAGTCATGAAACTTCCTTAAAAGCATTTGTAGTGTGGACAATGGGTAGCCTGGGACATGTTTCCAGAGAGCAACTTCAGGTTCTTTCTTTTAGTGTGATTGTGGGACTGGGAATTTCTTTTGCTTCAGTGAAACTGCTTAATGCACTTTTGCTGGGCGAAACTTATGCGAAAAGTCTGGGTCTTAATGTAAAAGCTTCAAGGATTTTGATATTTGTGAGTACCAGTATTCTTGCGGGTAGTATTACTGCTTTTTGCGGTCCGATAGGATTTGTCGGGATCGCAGTTCCTCATATTGCCCGGATGATTTTTAATACTGCAGATCACAAAATACTGTTAAGTGGTACTTTAGTATTGGGTGGTATCCTGCTGCTTTTTAGTGATATTATCGCCCATGTTCCCGGATATGATACGATTTTGCCTATTAATTCGGTAACTGCTCTTGTTGGAATTCCTGTTGTGGTATGGATTATAGTACGTAACAGGAAGTACTCTGCTTTTTCATAAAATAGCAAACTGTATTTAATGGAATATATAAAACCTGTTTTATTAACAAAAAACCTGGAAATTGGTTTTGTTCTTAATAATCATAAGAAGAAGATTGTATATTCTGATATAAATATTTCTGCTGCTAAAGGGGAGTTGGTTGCCATAATTGGGCAGAACGGGGTAGGAAAGAGTACTTTGCTGCGAACGCTTGCGAATTTGCAGAAGTCATTATCGGGGGAAATACTGATAAAAGGCGCTGAAATAAATGAGCTTAAGAGAATTGAAGCAGCCAGGATCATAAGTTTTGTATCCACTGAACCTGTTCGAATTGCTAACCTGAAAGTTTTTGACCTTGTTGCATTGGGCAGGTTTCCACATACTAACTGGGCAGGACGACTGAAACAACATGACAGGAAATTGGTGCAGGGAGCAATCAGGTTAGCCGGACTGGAAGGATTTGAACAAAAATCTGTTGCTGAAATTTCCGATGGCGAGAGACAAAGAGTTATGATAGCAAGAACGCTTGCCCAGGAAACCGATATTGTAATCCTGGATGAACCAACTGCTTTTCTCGATCTGCCCGGTAAATATGAAATTGTCCGGATTCTGAACGACCTTGCTGCAAACACCGGGAAAACAATTATCTTTTCCACTCATGATTTGAATATAGCAATGCACCGGGCTGATAAAATATGGCTTATGCTACCTCATGAAATTGTATCAGGTGCACCGGAAGATCTTGTATTAACTGACCGCTTTGCCGATATATTTAAAGACTCTGAACTGCAATTTGATGTGCATAAAGGTGATTTCCTGTTACCGGTAGATTTTATAGGTGAGATTGGATTCCTGGGAAAGGGACTGGCCGGACTATGGACAAAAAAAGCTCTTGAAAGAATAGGACTGAGAGTAGTAGAAGCCGGAAAACAGAAACATATTATAACTATCAACGAGAAAAATGGTGTAATTCAATTGCGCCTGAAAACAGGCGATAAGAAAATTGAATTTGATTCAATCTATCAATTATCTTTATTCTTGAAAAGTATATTTAGCAGGCAAATTCCAATGCATTAAAGCAAACTATCCAGCATTTTCCCAAGTGCTTCAACACTTATTCTTTTGGCAATTATTTTTTTATTCTCATCAAGCAGATAAACGGTTGGTGTGCTATAAACATCATAAAATAATCTGAAATAAGTAGATTGGTTTGGGTCCCAGGCATTTATCCAGTGATATCCTTTATCTTTGAGATAATTAAGCCACTCTTGTTTCTTATCCTGGGTATAAACTGTAAATACTTCAAGACCTTTATCCTTATTTTTTTTGTAAATGTCGTATAGCATTGGTGTGGATGTTTTACAATGCCCGCAATCAGTTTCCCAGAAGTATAATACAATGTATTTAGCATTAACCTGGTGTAATGAAACCCATTCTCCTGTTTCGGTTTCCATTTTCAAATCTTTGCTAAGGTTGCCAATTATATTAGGTTTTATTTTATAAACCCTGTCACGGATTTTTACCAGTGAAGTGGAATCAACCCAATCGGCTTCACCGGATAAATAATAATTTTCAGCAATGCTTACAAAAACTTCATCCATCCCCATGATATTAGATTGCAGATAATTATTCAGCAGGTAGATTACTACATATTGAAAAACTTTATCATTGGCTCTGCACCTGTTTACAATCTTTTTAATTTCAGGTATCACCGAGTCGGGTTTTTGGATCAGGACATTGTTAAAATACCTGTCAATCTTTGCCTGAAGCACCGGTGTTCGGAGCAATCGCTGATCTGAAAAATCAATACTATCCAGAAAATGGTTTTTATTATAATTGTATCCAAGAATCCACCTCATCGAATCTTTATTTGCTATATTATCGGGTATTTCGAAATTAGGCGGCTCAGGAGGTCGCATAGCATTTATCAAGCTGCTTATTAGCATATCCTTATTTTCACCGGTTATCTTACTCCAGTAATCTTTAACCTTTTTATCAAGCATTTTCATTTCTTCAGTGATCGTTTCAAGTGAATCCGGATTTTCTTTATTAAGTTTCCATCTGTTTGAGAGAGACCCTGAATTTTTTTGCTGCTCAGCCATAAATCTTTGATATTCAACAAAAATACTATTCTGGGCAGATCCGGTGAACTTTAAAAATTTAAGTAAATCGGTTGTATCCGTTGAAACTGAAAAATCCTGATCCTCATCCACAATCAACTCGAAAAAATTCATATTAGGTAAAGCTATCAGGTAGATACCGGCATCAAGCTTTTTTTCATCTTCAAAAACTCCTTCTCCCTGTTTGTCAAGATAAAGAGTGTCCTGAACTAATTTTTTATCACCAAAATGGTATGCCAGGAAAATACTTGTGTCCCTTATTCCTTCTACCTTAACTTCTATCCTGTATCCCTGGGAGAAAACCGGTATTGATAAAATAAATAAAGATATTAACAGACTGAATTGTGTAGTAAATTTTTTCATGAGAATTCGTAATTTTCTAATTAACGACAAATTTAATGAAACATTGCAAGTAAAAAAGCGTGGAGTGAAGTTTTAAAGAAATGAACCTAACCCCGATAAAATCGGGGTGAGCTATCCCGATAATGTCAGGACTGGCTATGTGACCGTTGAAAATTAAATTATAAACACATGAAACATATCATTATCTTTGTCCTTTTAATTAATGTATGAAAACTATAGTAAAAAAGCTGTATGGAGAAGATACTGACAGATAAGGTTAAGGAAGCAATTTTTTCATTGTATAACCACGAAGTTGATGAAAAGCAAATACAATTGCAGAATACCGGTAAGGATTTTACAGGAGATATAACCTTAGTAGTATTTCCGTTTCTTGGATTTTCAAAAAAGAAACCTGAGGAAACAGGAGAAGAAATTGGAAATTATCTTCGGGAAAATGTTAAGGAAATTTCCGGGTTCAATACTATCAAAGGTTTTCTGAATCTTGTAATGGATAAAAAATATTGGATTGAGGTATTGCGGGATATGAAAACGGATACTGATTATGGATTAAGAAAACCGGGTTCTGAAAACAAAACTATTCTTGTTGAATTTTCTTCACCAAATACAAATAAACCCCTTCACCTTGGTCACATAAGGAATAACCTTATAGGATACTCTCTTTCAAAAATATTTGAAGCAAACGGCTACAAG
>JAUWPX010000269.1 GCA_030611395.1 Bacteroidota bacterium
ATAATATTTCCATATTTAATAAGAATAAAAAGATTTTCTGATATTTCATGGACTATATTACTGTTTCCTGTTATTTTTACTTTTTCATCATGTGTATAACTGCATTCTATCCATATCTGAAAGCATATTCTTCAATTTTGAAGCAATATGTTCGGGATTGTGGTTATCAATAATATCACCGATATCATAGGACTTAATAATATTTTCTACCTCAACAATTTGTGAAGCAAGTACAGGTACACCTGCCTGGATATAGTCAAACAATTTATTTGGCAAGCTGTATTTGTAGTTAAGGTTTGTATCCTTATCCAGTGTAATTCCCACATCGGCAGCACATGTATAATTCATTAAAATATTATGAGGTACTTTTTCCATAAACATTACCTTGCTTTGGAGTCCCCGTTCAGAAACCATTTGTTTAAGGCTCTTAATTATATCTCCGTCACCTATAATCAAAAGAATAGTATTATCAAGATACTGCATTGAAAGGACAGCTTCTTCAGCACCCCTGTCAATATTAATACCTGAGCCCTGAAGAATAACTATAAACCGGTTCGCGGGAAGCCCCAGCCGTTTTCTTGAACAATTCTCAGATCTGTTCCATTTATAGGATACATTTCTCACAATCCCGACATTTACGTTATACTTTTTTTCATAAATTTGTGCAATAGACTGGTTTACAGTATATATATGTTTCAATTTCGGAAAAATCCAACTTTCTATTGTTTGCCATACTTTACGTACAAATGGGCGGTTTTGAATTTCCGGAACACCGGTAAAATACTCATGTGAATCATAAATCAGTGTCACCTTTCTTATTCGTGAAACCAGGAAATTTGCCAAAAGGGTATCAAGATCATTTGCGAGAAGAATATCAACTTTTCTGAAAAGCAGATATAAAAATAACCTGATATTGAAAAACGCATACATTAAAGGGCCATTATTAAAAATCATCCTGAAGCGTTTAACAGGATAGGGCAGATGATTACAAGGCATACTATTACCGAACTGCCGGCCAACAATCAGTATCTCAGCACCTTCCTGTAATAAAGTTCCGGCTACACGGTTCACTCGTTGATCAAATACAATATCATTAGTAACTGAAAGAATCACCCGATTATTCATAGATTAAATATCCAGAGGTTTAGTTTTATTGATTATCGAATTTACAAATTAGTTTGTTAATAATTATAGAATACACATTCATTCTTTACCTTTACAAACAAATTAATTATTTATGCTAAAAGTTTTCAAAAATCATTCTCTCTACAAACATAATACTTTTGGTGTCAAAGTTTCAGCAAAATTCTATGCTGCCCCGGAAACTCCGGATGAATTAATTACAATCTTACATAAATATCGAACCCCTGATCAGGATCTGTTAATTATTGGAGAAGGAAGTAATATACTGTTAACCAATAATTTTCAAGGCTTGGTTATTCGTCCCGATATCAAAGGTATTGAGATTCTGGATAAGTCACCTGATAACGCAATAATAAAAGTGTGGGCCGGGGAAAACTGGGATAATTTTGTTGTTTACTGTATTAACAATGGATTTGGCGGAGTAGAAAATCTTTCATGGATACCAGGCTCTGTTGGTGCTTGCCCGATACAGAATATTGGAGCATATGGGGCTGAGGTAGAAAATGTGATTGAATCGGTAACAGGTATTCTGACTGATAATCTTGAACAAATAACATTTATACGGAACAAATGCAATTTTGGATATAGGGACAGTATTTTTAAGCAGGAGTTAAAAGACCGGTTCATCATCACCAATGTGATTTTTAAACTCAGCAGAAATCCGGTTCTTAATACTACATACGGCAGGTTACAAAATGAACTTGCAGGAAATAAAAAAACAGACCTTCAATCTGTACGTCAGGCAGTGATTAAGATCAGAAAGGATAAACTTCCTGATCCTGACAAATTCGGGAGCGCCGGTAGCTTTTTCAGGAATCCGGTTATAAGCAAGAGCAAATTTAATAACCTGAGATCTGATTATTCTGATATTCCCGCTTACCCGACAAATAATCAGGGGGTTAAAATTGCCGCGGGATGGTTAATTGAGAAAGCAGGCTGGGCAGGGAAACGAACCGGTGATGCAGGCGTATATAATAAACAAGCGCTTATTCTGCTAAACTACGGATCAGCAACTGGGAAACAGATAAAGGATCTTGCAGAGAAAATCATGATATCCGTAAGCAACAAATTTGGAATCGATCTGCAAACTGAAGTTAATGTTATTTAGCCTGGTTAATTCATGATTTTAAGTTTATTAAGCGCCTGTCGGTACTTTTGTGCATACCTGTTATGTTCCCTAAGGCTTTTTGAGAAGTGGGGGTAACCTGACATATCGGCTCTTGCACAAAAATAGAGGAAGGAATGATCTTCTGCATTTAGTACTGCATCAATCCCGGAAACAGAAGGAACTGAGATTGGGCCCGGAGGTAATCCTGCATGCCTGTATGTATTATATGGTGAATCCACTAACAGGTCAGCTTTTAGTACTCTGTTTCTTGAAAAATCTCCAATAGCAAATATTATTGTCGGGTCAGCCTGTAATCTGATACCTCTTTTCAGCCGGTTAAGATATACACCGGCTATCCTGGATTTTTCTGTCTCTCTAACAGTTTCCCTGTCAACAATAGAGGCAAGTGTACTAACCTGTTTTATTGTCAGGCTTTTAGCTGCTACTTTATCTTTTCTTTCCTTGTTCCAGAATTTTTCATATTCGTCAACCATTCGTTCAACAAAACCTGAAGCAGAAGTATTCCAGTAAAATTCATAAGTATTTGGTATAAATGCTCCCATAACAGTTTCATGGGAGAATTTGAATTGTGAGATATAATCTTCATCAAGGAGCAGGTCAATTATTTCAGACGAGTCAGCTTCAATCTGACCGGCAATGGCACCCGAAAGTTTTTCCAACGATCTGATGTTATTGAAAATAACATTTACCGGAGTTTGAATTCCTGACCGCAGCAAATTAATAAGATCATTATTATTCAACCCATCTTCAAACTCATAATGTCCGGCGTGAATAAAATTGCTGTAATTTTTCCTTTTAGCAACCCAGTCAAATGCTTTAATATTCTTAACCAAACCACGGTCAGCAACAATTTTCCGTACATCTTCATATTCTGAACCTGTGGGGATATTGATGTAGTTATCCTTTGAATTCTCAATTACTACACATGGACTATAAAT
>JAUWPX010000118.1 GCA_030611395.1 Bacteroidota bacterium
AGATGAACTCCTATTGATAAACCCATCAGGTAGCAGATTAGAATTAACCACCGGTTGGCATATTTCTCATCAGCAACGTTTTCCCATTTTAGAATAGCCCAGAATACTACTGCTGTAAATAGAGAAGATGTTGCATACACCTCTCCCTCAACAGCAGAAAACCAGAATGTATCAGAAAAAGTATACGCCAGTGCACCGACAATTCCACTACCCAGTATCAGAAAATAACCGGTTTTACTTTTATCTCCATTATTTCTAAAAAACTTCCCGGCAAAGTGGGTAATTGTCCAGAACAGGAAAAGAATTGTAAATGCACTTACAAGTGCTGATAATGAATTGACCATCGCCGCTACATTCATTACGTTCCTGCCGGCAAACATTGAAAAAAACCTTGCCAGTAACATAAAAAACGGAGCCCCGGGCGGATGTCCGACTTCAAGCTTATATGCAGACGAAATAAATTCTCCGCAATCCCAAAAGCTGGTTGTCGGCTCAATTGTAAGTATATAAACTATGGTGGCAATAAAAAAGATAAACCAACCGACCAGTATATTGTAGAACTTGAATTGTTTCATTTTATTTATAAACTTTTAACCTCTCACGGGGTTTTAATTGATTTCTTCAATAAAAAAATTTGTTTATAATTGATATATAAACCATGTGAAAATTCAATTTTACCCGAATTAAAATCATATAAAGGTTCTATTCTTGCAATAATGTTAAGATTTTTCATAATTCTGATTTCCTGTAAAAACCGTATTATGAATAATTCCCGGTTCGGATCAACAAAATCAGGATATTTAAATGTAGTTGATCTGGAATTGTAAAGGGCTCCGCCATGGTGTGAAATATAATTATTTCCTTTCCAATAACTTAGCATCAAGTCGAAATATTTTGTCAAAAAAGACAGGTTCAGATATGTTCCATGTCCATTGTTAAAAGCATCTGTCTTTTCAAATGAAATATCATCATAAAATATAAAGTAATTATCCGTTCTGAGACCCTGAAAAAAAGAGTTATTTTCTGAGTTCCATTGAAAACTTAAACCAACAGCAGAATTGAAAACTGTTTTTAGAGGAAGAGGTGAGGCATCAATCTGTCCTCCTTTATGCATCCCGAAAATTTGTACCGGAATATCCAGAACAAATCTTTCCTTGTCAAGGACCTTTACTCCTCCTGAAAATCCTACGGATACTTTTTCTTGTTCCATTTCTCCCCTATAAAGCATATGTTCCCAATTTATCCATAAATCGAGATAAAATAAGCTATGGTTATATTTTATCTGAATTCCATCTTCTAAACGATCTGTTAAAATATTCTCGAAGTCATACAAGGGCTCTATTAGCCCGTGTTTCAGGCTACCATCTAACTTCCCAAAAATAAAAGAAAGAGAGTCTTTTCTAATAGAAACAGAATAGGTTGGAGCTAATCCCGAATATTTATTATTTCCAAAATCCTTCCAAACAAAAATCCCTGCCCGTATACCAATATTTTCAGAAGGAAAAAATACAACTTCCGGATTTACCTGGTATCCAAATAACGTATAACCATCTGCAATTTTATTGAAATATTCATTGTTCTTCGTAAAATTTAAATTGGAAAAACTGAAATACAAGCACTTGTCTTTTTCTGCCTGAAATGAGGAAGGTAAATAAAAAGCTGTATTGTTAAGCTGGCAATACGAATCAGTTATAAGAAAGGAAATGAAAAAAATAAAAAATAATCTGATTCCTAACCTATATTTTCTTTTTTTAATCATTGTTTAACAAATATATAAAATTCATAAAATCAGGACTACCTGTCTGCCATAGTTATAGCCCTGTAATTTACATTAAAATAAACCGCCATGGTTTATTTTTCCATTCATCACCTGCATAATCTATCCCTACTCTTGAAGCAGTAAAAAAATCATTCTTTTTGTTGCTGTTCTCAATCCATATTCTGTTCGAACTAATAATATCCTCACCATAAAATGAATTGTCAACTTTTAATTCACCTGACAATATCCCCGGACCTTTGAAATTCTCTATTCCCCTTATTAATACTGCCTGTGGATTATCTTTTTCGCCTGTAACAATATTCAGCATCCAGTACATTCCGTAAACAAGATAGACATAAATTTTACCTCCTTCGTGGTACATTATTTCTGTACGTTTTGTACGCCCTTTGCTTGCATGACAAGCTTTATCTTCTTCACCCCTGTATGCTTCTACTTCCGTAATTATGTGCCTGACAGTCCCTTTTGTCTTATAATCTCTTACCAGGTATTTCCCCAACAATTCCGGAGCTACTTCAAGCACATCTCTGAGAAAGAATTCTTTTAATAACTTTTCATACATCAATACAATGTTTTCTTTTCGTTCTTTTCCCATTTTTTGAATGCCTCCAGCGCCTCTTTTCTTAATAACTGGTTAAAAGAGATTTCTCTTTGCCCGATTGGCAAATTAATCTCTTTATATAAATATTCATCATCGAATCCGTAATTTTTTGCATCAGACCGGGTACAAGCATAATATATCTTATCTATCCTGGCCCAGTATATTGCACCAAGACACATTGGACATGGCTCGCACGAACAAAAAATTATACAGCCACTCAGATTAAATGTTTTAAGCCGTTTTGCAGCTTCCCTTATAGCCAATATTTCTGCATGGGCGGTGGGATCATTATCTTTAGTAACCCGATTAACAGATTTTGATATTATTTCACCATTCTTTATAATTACAGCACCAAACGGACCACAGCCATTCTCAATATTTTTAATTGAAAGCTCAATGGCTTCCCTCATCAAAACATCATGATTCATATTTATTTTCTTTATTTCCACTTACCTCCTTTAATCCGAAAAGTAACAAGGCATAAAAAAATGCAAAAAAGGTTGCTCCGGTATGAGTTTCAAGAGTGTCCTCATTAAAAAAAGATAATATCCCTATAAAAAACACAACCATAAAAATAGTATCATAATACATTTTTTCAAATACTACAGGAGCAAATAAGGCAAAAACACAAAACAAGAACCCAAAAACTCCAAAAGCAATAAAGAAAGTTAAGAATTGATTATGTGCCCGTAATCTCCAAGCCGTATCTAATACCGAATTATCATCCTCATACTGTTTATCAAATGCCGCCTGCAGACCTCCTGTACCTACACCTAACCAAAAATTTTTTCTTGCCAGTTTAAGCCCTGTTTTCCAGTATTCTATCCTTTGAGTTAACGAATGGCCACTTGGATTAAGACCTTTCCTGTAACTGTCAAATTCCCATATAATACGGTATATCAATGCTTTCGCACTGAATTTATCAGAATAAATATAATTTGCAATTCCCTTTTCAATATAACGCACATCATTGTTTGATAATTTCCAAATTGCTACTGAATCTTTTCGCAGCCCCTTTGAGGTAAGAAACCTCACCAGTGTATATTTTATCTCCTGGCCTTTAAGATCATAACCACCATAGTTTAATTCACTTCTCTTATTCCACTCCTTCCTGATCTCATCTTCGCAAACATATATCCATACATATTTCCCGTTTTCTATTTCTTTCCGGTTAAGGTCATGGTGGTAAATGTTATTATTAGATGTATACAAAACTAATGAATCCGGTTTTATCTCTTCTACATCATAAAATTTTACAACTTCAAATTGGATAAGTCCTAAAGAAGCAGGGACAATACCAATTAATAAAACAAATAATAAATACCTGATAATATGATTCTTAATTCTATAAACTGATTTCATAACCAGGAAATAGCCAATTATAGCAAAAATCACTATACCCGTTAAGGTTTGAAACAAACCCAGGAAAACAATCAGCCATAATAAGGTGATTATAAAAATAATTCTTACAATCACGGATGGGTTATAATAAGGATTATCAAATACAAACAGTGCGAGAATAAAAATGGCAATATTTACCATTAAAGAAAAACGAATGTGTGAGATAAAAACTGATGCCTCTTTTATATTATCCACTGCTATTCCGGAAAAACCAAAGAAGATAAAAGCAATAATCAATGATGCAACTGTAACCGCTGCAATAAAAAATGACAGAATTATACTAATATGTTTCTTATCCAACCCCCTGGATGTTCCGATTATCAACGGTAAAGCTAACAGGGGTGATTTTATCTGAATATCATGTAACCCGCTTTGAATATCACTTGTTTTGAAAAGCCAGATAATATGAATTATAACAATTGAGGAAATAATTAAAACACTACTCCTGTTTTTCAATATATTTATTTTCCTCCTGAATTCTCCTTCAAGTATCCAGTTACCCAGGAGGATGAATATCGAAACACTTAAAACAAATTTCGAAAGGGGTAATGAAACAGCAATAAGGATCAAACCCAGAAAATAGATATTCAAATGATTAATGATCCGATGATTAAACATCAGGTGTTATTTTATTTCTGAATATACAAATGAACTACCTTACAGCAAACTGTCAAGGTATCAAAATACAATTTTCTTTTTCTCGATGCAAGCATCGTAGTATTAACTCATTTATCCCGATACGCTACACTATCGGGATTCGTTCAACTTACAAACTTCAATTCACTGCGTTTTTGAAATTTGAGTTTCACGAATATAAAGCTGTAAACTATTAGTTAAAACCCAAAAGCATAATCAATAACAAAGACAAAGATAATTTATTGCCTTTATTGTTGTAATAATAAAAATAATTGTATTTTTGCAGACCACAATTTGAGCATACCCTTAAATTGTATTGATGTATTAATTAAAAACTTAGGCACAAAGTGGATACTAAAAGTTACAAGACTATTTCAGCCAACAAGAAGACTGTTAAAAAGAATTGGATGCTGATTGATGCTGAAAATGAAATTTTGGGTCGGCTGGCTTCAAAAGTAGCATTTATTTTACGCGGAAAACACAAAACTTATTTCACTCCTCATGTTGATTGCGGGGATAATGTTATTGTTATAAATGCTGAAAAAGTAAAGCTTACAGGCAACAAATTAACCGATAAAAAATACATAAGCTACTCTGGTTACCCTGGAGGACAAAAAATTCGTACTATCGAAGATGTTCTTAACAAGAAACCAATACAAGTAGTTGAGCATGCTGTAAAAGGTATGCTTCCAAAAAATCGTCTTGGCAGTGCTATTTATAGAAATCTGCATGTTCTTACAGGACCGGATCATCCGTATAAAGCACAAAAACCTGACAAAATCAATTTGAATTCTATTAAATAATCAATATGGAAGTTATTAACACCATTGGTCGCCGGAAATCTGCTGTTGCAAGGATATATCTTGCAGATGGAAAAGGAAATATTACTGTAAACAAAAAGGATTACAAAAAGTTCTTTCCTACAAAACAACTTCATATCCGGATAATGGAACCGCTGGTACTTGTTGAATCAACCAACAAATATGATATTAAAGCCAATATACATGGTGGAGGAGTTAATGGTCAGGCTGAAGCTCTACGCCTCGCTATTGCCAGAGCTCTAGTTAAAATCGACCCTGAATACAGACCATCTCTTCGTTCCAACGGTTATCTGACCAGAGATCCACGCCAGGTTGAGAGGAAAAAACCCGGACAACCCGGCGCCAGAAAGAAATTTCAATTCAGTAAACGATAATTCATTGCCAGTGAGTTTAGTATCTAAATTGTCAGGACTTCCGTTTTCCAGGGACTACCTTACAATTGATAAATCAAGAATGTAAACTTAAATTTTC
>JAUWPX010000225.1 GCA_030611395.1 Bacteroidota bacterium
CATGTTCCGACACAACGGGCGCTTCTTATCCAGGGATGATCAACAGGAACAGTCTTTCTTATTCCAATCACTTTCTCAAGTGGTACAGCCACAGCACCATCTCCTTTAGCTGCTACCATTATACCAAACTGTTCATTCTGAATATATTCAACACATGCCGTTCCAAGTCTGGTAGCAAGAAGCCTGTCGGCAGGTGAAGGAGTGCCACCCCTTTGCAGATGTCCAAGGATTGTAAGTCGTGACTCAAGACCTGTAATCTTTTCCAGGGTACGTGCAATTTCAGTAGTTTTTCCGGTATATTTCTTATCAAGTTCTTTTAGTTTTGCTTTTAGTTTCAATATTTCTTTTTTATTTTCTGTGCTTTGTAGTTCTTTTTTTGTTTTCTCTATTTTTCTTATTCCCTCTTGTGAAATAGCACCTTCAGCCACAGCAACAATACTAAAACTTTTACCTCCACGACTTCTTTCAAATATTGATTCAGCAACATTATCAATATTGTAAGGTATCTCGGGGATAAGGATCACATCAGCGCCACCTGATACCCCGGCACCGAGAGCCAGCCAGCCGGTCCGGTGACCCATTATTTCAACCACAATAATCCTGTGATGACTATGAGCCGTGCTATGCAACCGGTCAATTGCATCAACAGCAATTCCAAGGGCTGTATCAAATCCGAAAGTAGTATCAGTACAGGCAATATCATTATCAATAGTTTTTGGTAAGGTAATAATATTAAGCCCTTTTTCTACCAGTTTATAGGCATTCTTCTGTGTGCCTCCACCGCCAAGACAAACAAGAGCATCGAGATTATTTTGGTGGAAATTTTCAACAATAACATCAGTCATATCCATCATTTTCCCTCCAATATTCATCTTGTGAGGTTTTTCACGGCTTGTTCCCAGTATAGTGCCACCCAGGGTGATAATCCCTGATAATTTACTACTATCCAGTATTGTCGCCCTGTTTTCCATAAGTCCCCTGAAACCATCATGAAATCCTATTACCTGCATATCGTATTTGCCCAATGCAGCTTTTCCTATTCCGCGGATAGCAGCATTTAATCCCGGAGAATCACCGCCGGAAGTAAGAACCCCAATGTATTTAGCCATATTGTTGTATAATTGCAACTAATTAAAGCATAATTCTTCTTTATTTTCCTTCTTCCCTCAGCCTTAGCCCTAGCCTTCTTATCAACATGCCATATTCCTGTTCCTGTACTTCGGATTATGTGTGATTTCTTTTCCAAACCAGGGTGGAGGATCAAACTCAATGGCTTGCTTTTCATTAGGAAACTCAATCTCGGCAATCATCAGTCCGGCATATTTACCGGCAAATTCATCAATAAATATCTTGAATGATCCGTAATTAATTGAGTATCGTTGTTTTTCAATACGCTTGCCCTCTGTATGCGGCCATAAATTGTTAAAAGGTGCTTTAGTGATCTCTGTTTCAATCTCTTTTCGCTTTAATGATCCTTCCCCTTTGATAGTCAGATAGTATCTTTTCCCCATGGACCTGATTCTAAGTTCCGGGCCATTCTCACACAGGATCAGGTATCCCTGGCTAATATTTACAGGCTTTGTCCTTGTAATATCGCCCGGTAATCGTCCAATAAGAAATTTTCTTTCAATTTCCCAACCCATCTTTTTTTTACGTAAATTAATGATTTATACTTTAAATTCCAAACAAAGAATATTAAAAGCTTATAGAAACAGGTTTGAAATAATATTTTATTCTAATTTCTAAGAAAAAAAGTAATTTATTACAATTAAAAGCTATCTTTGCAAAAAAAAAAGGAACTATATGTTCTATGTATCAAATATACCTTAATATATTTACAACTTAAAAAACTAAATCTGAACTTAAAACTAAACAAAGCTAATTTCTATTAGCAAATTAATTTCCATATTTTTTTAAATTTATTGAATAACAACAAAATGAAAACAGGTAAAGTAAAATTTTTTGATGAAACCAAAGGTTTTGGATTTATTATTGATGAAGAAACAGGTACTGACTATTTTGTACATGTTTCCGGTTTAATAGATAAAATCACTGAAGAGGATAAAGTAACCTTTGAATTAACCGAAGGTAAAAAAGGATTAAATGCAGTTAACGTTAAGTTAGCCTAAATATTTAATTAAACTATTTTGCATCAAAGCCCGGCTAATTATTGCCGGGTTTTTTTTTGCCTGAAAATAATTTGATATTATTATTATAATTCATTAATTTTATTGATTGATAAACAATGGTATCAGGAAATTATAACTTTTAAAACTGTCTTTCCATAACTTCATTGATTTTCCTGATGTTTCATGTACCTGCTTTTACTATAAATTACTAAAGCATAGAATTTCTCCTGTTCCAGTTATGTCTTGATTTTCTTATTACTATATAACATACAAATAGTCAAATAAACTAAAACAGGTAGTCATGAAAACTTTAATTTATTTATTTTCAATGATGTTTTTCCTGTCTTTACCTTTTAGTGCAAATGCTCAATGGAATGTTAAAGAGAGAGCTAAAAAGAAATTAGAAGAGAAATTGAGTAAAAGTAAGCAGAAAGAAAAGGAAGAACAGGAAGAACAGGAAACTGAAGTAACAAAACAGGATGTTTCTTCTGAAAAAACTTCAGATAAAGAGATATCCGGTACTGCTGAACAGCCACAAACACCCGAAGAACAACTAAAAGCCTGGTCGAATTATAATTTTGTCCCGGGTGATAAGGTTATTTTTGAAGACGATCTTTTATGGGAAGAAAACGGTGAATTCCCTTCAAAATGGGACCTGTTTGAAGGATTTGCAGAAAATGCAATTATTGGAAATGAAAAGGTGATCAAATTTTCTGTTGATGAAAATATAATTTTCCCATTAATGAAAACAGAGGAGGATTACCTTCCTGATATATTCACCATTGAATTCGATGCTTATTTTAACCGGGAAGTGGACGATAAAGGCAATCCAACCGGATTCTGGCCCACAATCTATTATGTTTGGTTATGGCACCTCCGAGACGAAGATGGGGTTTTGGGACGTTTTCGCTATGCTGAAATATCCAATGGTGATTTGAGAATGATAAGAATAACCGAAAGAAGGGTTGAGATTGGAGACAAATACCAGTCAGAAATCCCACTGGATGCTTCTGAGGAGAAGTCTCCCTCCCTGTGGCGCCATGTTGCCATTGAATTTAATATAAGGTCTTTAAAGGTATATTTGGACCAGCACAGGGTCATCAATATTCCAAATATTAAATGTAATCCGTCAGCTTTTTTTCTAGGAAACATCTCTATGGATGATCAAGATATACCTGGCCCACCTGATATTCTGATTAAAAATATCCGTATAGCTGAAGGTGGGAAGAAATATTATCAGCGTTTTATGACCGATGGAAAGATTGTAACTACCGGTATTAAATTTGCTTCAGGAAAATCTGATGTCAAACCTGAATCCATGGGTGTTATCAATAAAATTGTCGAATTAATGAATCAACATCCGGAGGTCAATTTCAGTATTGAAGGTCATACTGACAGTGATGGGGATGAAAGTATAAACCAGGAGCTTTCAGAAAAAAGGGCAGAGGCAATAAAAGCGGAATTTGTAAGGTTAAGTATTTCTGATAAC
>JAUWPX010000223.1 GCA_030611395.1 Bacteroidota bacterium
CTTCTTTTGAAAAAGTTTTAAAAACCTTATGAAGAGGTGCTATTTTAATGAAATTTGGACGTGCTCCGACTAACGATATGATTTTTTTCATTTTTATTTAACTGATCCATTAAGTAAGTTAACAAGTTCTTCTGTAAGGTTTTTCCTTGAGTATTTTGAGACATCACCTGAACTAATTTGCAACTTGCCTTTTTTATAATTATGATATAAAGAAAGTATATTGTTTTTTAGTCTGTTATTATCTCCGAATCCTGAAATCATACCTGCTTTCGTGTTGTTAATAATTTCTGCCGCATCTCCATCTGTAGGACCTATAGCAAGAACCGGCCTTCCGGCTGCAAGATATTCAAAAAGTTTTCCTGTTATTATACCTTTTGCGTTATGAGTGTTGTTTATCGGCAGAAACAAGACATGTGATCTTTTTTGTTCCCTGATTGTCTCTTTATGAGAGAGGTAATTGGTTTTTACTACGAATTTATCCAGCCCAAGTTTGGTGATATTTTCATTAACCGACAAGTCAATTTTTCCAATCAGTTTAATTTCTATATCCTTAGCAAGATCCTGATATTCATTAACCAGCTCAGATAGAATCAACCAGAAATCTTGTGGGTTTCTGGAATATGTTATTGTTCCGGCATGCATAATGCTGAATTTCTTATCTAAACAAACATTATCATCTGTATAATCATCATGATCATAACCGTTTGTAATTACCGAAACATTTTTAGCACCCAGATTTTGGTATTCTTTTTTCAGAGTGGTTCCTACGACAATAAGTGAATCAGCTTCTTTTATAACTAACTGCTCCTGTTTCTTGTGCTTTTTATCAGCCCACCGGGTCAGTTTCAGATCGTTATAAAAATCAATATTTGTCCATGGATCCCGGAAATCTGCCAGCCAGGGGATATTTAATTGCTTTTTTAGTCCCTGCGCAATAAGATGCATGGAATGCGGAGGCCCTGTGGAAATAATAATATCAACTGGATTCTTTTTTAAATAATTTGTCAGGTATTTCACAGATGGACCTATCCAGAATTTCCTGGCATCCGGAATAAAAAGATTCCCTCTTATCCAGACTGAGATTTTTTCTTTACATTTTGGCTTTCTTTTTTCAGTAAGGAATCCTGTTTGTATTTTATCTTCTTCTTTTTGCCCAAGAAATTTCTTGTAAAATGAATAGGGTTCCCATATTCTCTTTTTCAGAACAGTAATGCCATCAGGGATATCCTTTAGCAGTGAGCTGTCTTCAACAGGAATTTCAGGGTTTTCAGGAGTATAAATAACAGGTTCCCAATTAAAATCCCGCAGATATTTTGTGAATTTTAACCATCGCTGAACCCCTGAACCACCGCTTGGTGGCCAGTAGTATGTTATGATAAGGACCTTTTTGAACTTTTCCATGGATGATTTTCATTCATTTTGTAAAATATTTTATTTTATACTCCCTCTACTCCCTTCTCCAACAAACTCCTAATGTTTGTTTCCTTTATTATGATATTATTCAGATTGGCTGTTGGCACGCGGTTCTGTTTCATGCTATCCCTGTAACGGATTGTTACCGTATCATCTTCCATGGTTTGATGATCAACTGTAATACAAAACGGAGTTCCAATAGCATCCTGTCTCCTGTACCTGCGTCCGATAGAATCTTTTTCGTCATACTGGCAATTAAAATCGAATTTTATATTATCAATAATCCTGCGTGCTTTTTCGTCAAGACCGTCTTTTCGCACTAATGGTAAAATTGCTGCTTTAATTGGGGCAAGAGGCGCCGGGATCCTGAGAACAATCCTTTCTTCGAGATTCCCGTTGGCATCAGGCACTTTCTCTTCGGTATATGCATTTGATAACACTGCCAGAAACGTTCTGTCGAGTCCAATAGATGTTTCAACAACATATGGCGTATAGCTTTCCTTTGAAAGAGGATCGAAATATTGAAGTTTTTTACCTGAGAATTTCTGGTGTTGTGACAGATCAAAATCTGTTCTGGAATGAATTCCTTCAATCTCTTTAAATCCAATCGGAAATTTAAACTCGATATCAAACGCGGCATTTGCATAATGTGCAAGCTTGTCATGTTCGTGAAAACGATAAAAATCAGGATTAATTCCCATAGCCAGGTGCCATTTCATCCTTTCCTCTTTCCAGTATTCAAACCATTTAATTTCATCTCCCGGCTTGACGAAAAACTGCATCTCCATCTGCTCAAATTCCCTCATTCTAAAAAGAAACTGGCGTGCCACAATTTCATTCCTGAATGCTTTTCCAACCTGTGCAATGCCAAAAGGGATACGCATTCGCCCCGATTTCTGGACATTAAGATAATTCACAAAAATTCCCTGCGCGGTTTCAGGACGCAAATATATTGTATTGGCTTCTTCGCTTACCGAACCCAGCTTTGTTTCGAACATCAGGTTAAACTTACGAACCTCAGTCCAGTTTCTTGATCCGGAAACAGGATCAGCAATATCACAATCAATAATAAGTTGTCTTATCCCGGGAAGATCTTCATCTTCCAAAGCCTTAATAAATCTGGAATTGATCTCTTCCCGTTTTTTCAGATTTGCCTGAACCCTGGGATTTGTTTTTCTGAACGTTTCTTCATCAAAATCGTCTCCAAACCGTTTTGCTGCTTTGGTTATTTCTTTGTCTATTTTTCCAACAATTTTCTGAAGATAATCTTCAATCAACGAATCTGCCCTGTATCTTTTTTTCGAGTCCTTGTTGTCAATTAAAGGATCATTAAATTGTGTGACATGTCCTGATGCTTTCCATACTTCGGGATGCATGAAAATCGCAGAATCAAGTCCTACAATATTTTCATGAACCAATACCATGGAATCCCACCAGTATTTTTTGATATTGTTTTTTAATTCAACGCCATATTGGCCATAATCATATACAGCACTTAAACCGTCATAAATTTCACTGGACGGAAAAACATATCCGTATTCTTTCGCGTGAGATACGAGCTTTTTGAAGCTCTCTTCATTGACCATAATTGTTTGATTTGTGTTTAAAAAAAATGATGCGACAAAAGTAATTCAAAATCTCCGGTTTTCATAAAAACAGTCGGCAATAAAGAAAATGGAACACGGATGACACGGATGAGACAAATAATCACGGATAAAAAATAAAATATTTGTAAAAATCTAAAATAAACAAATGGTTGTTTTATCTATGTTATATCTTTGTTAATAATTTAATATCAAGAAAAATGAAAAAGGAAACAGATTTCCTGGTCATTGGTTCCGGGATTGCCGGTTTAAGTTTTGCCCTTAAAGCAGCAAAACATGGTACGGTATCTGTATTGTCAAAAAATGATACGGAGGAGACAAACACAAAATATGCACAAGGGGGAATTGCTGCTGTGATGTCTCCCATTGATTCCTTTGAGAAGCATATAAAGGATACGATTTTGGTGGGAGATGGATTATGCGATGAAGAAATTGTTGAAATGGTTATCAGGGAAGCTCCTGACCGGATCAAAGAATTAATTGGCTGGGGTGTTGATTTTGATCATAATAAAGACGGTTCCTATGATCTGGCTAAGGAAGGAGGACATTCGGAACATCGTATACTGCATTACAAGGATATTACCGGTAAGGAGATAGAAAAAGCTCTTATT
>JAUWPX010000362.1 GCA_030611395.1 Bacteroidota bacterium
GGCAAGTTTATATTTAATATGGGCAGTTTTTGTTCCTTTTATTAATAAAGTTTCATAGTATAAAGCTGCTTTCCTGTAATTGCCATTACTATATTCAAAATCAGCGCTATAAAAAATGTTTTCCTGTTCAACGTCTTCCTGTCCTGAAAGTATAGTGAAATGAATGAATAATAGAATGATATATGCTAAAATAAATCTCATTTCTTTTTTTGAAAATAATAAGATAAAGGTGTTTCAGCAATAAATCAAAGTATCAATTACTCTGAAATTTTAAGTTTTTCAGGGATAATAATTTTCTCTGGAATTATGAATTTATTGTCAGATTGAAGAATAACCGGTACTGCTCTTCTGTTAAATTGTCTTCCTTTTGGAGAATCTGATCCATCAGGAAAATTATTAATTGCTATTGGATTATCCTCTCCTGCGCTTGTTGATTTCAATCTTTCTTTTCCAATTCCTTTAGAAACCAGCAATTTAACAACTTCTGCCGATCTGTTTTTACCGAGTTTAATGTTATAATTACGATTACCTATAAAATCGGTATATCCTCTGATTTCAAGTTTAATATCCTGGTTTTCTGTAAGGATCCGGAATAGCTCATCTATCTTGTAAATTTCTTCTTTTCTTATTGAAGAGTTATCAAAACCGAAAAAGATATTGGGAAGAAGAATATATTCTTTCTTCACTGATTTGAGTTCTGTCTTTATATTTATTTCGCCTATGGAATAATCAGAGGGTATTATAAATTCAGTTTTACCATCAGAGTATCCATTGACAGAAGCAATTACTTCATATTTCCCTGGTTTCGAGATGGAATAAACAAATTTGCCGGATGGTAGTTCAGCTTCAGGAGATGCGACTTTTTTGGAAGTTGCCGACTCCAGAATATCAATATTTATTTTTCCTTTAGTTTCAGCCGTAAATCCGGGGGCAATAACTACCCCTTTGATTTTAACCTTTCTTGGATTATTGTCAGAATAGATATCCAGATAGTAAATATCTTTGCCACCGTAACTATCCTCATTGTCAAATATTGAATAATAGGCACCTGTACCGTTATTGTGAGGAGAAAAGAAAATGTCATCATCAGTGGAATTAATTGGATACCCGATATTTACAGGTTTTGTCCAATTATCTGAAACAGATATTTCAGTATAGAAGATATCAAATCCGCCTAAGTTTTCATGACCCTGGGAGCTAAAATAGAGCCTTTTACCATCGCCGGTAAGAAAAGGACAATCTTCATTGAAATGAGTATTTACAACAGGCCCTAAATTCACCGGTTCATCCCATTCACCGGTTTCCGGATTATTATCAGATTTGTATATATCAAGACCTCCGTAACCTTTAGTCCTGCTGCTTGAAAAATATAGTGTGGAACCATCGGGAGATTCAGATGCATGTGATTCCCAGTATTTCGTATTAATGTTCTTATTTAATTTTACAATCTCAGACCAGACACTATCATTGAAATAACTTACATATATATCACTATTAAAATTATCATTTTTCGTCAAATAAAGTTTTTTCCCGTCTGCTGATAATGAGGAGACATAAATATCTCCATCTGATTTGACCTGAGGGTTTAGATTAACAGGTATAGTCCATTCTCCATCAACTTTTTGGCTGTATAATATTGCATCATAGAACTTTTGGCTGGTCATATATACAATTGTATTGCCATTTTGCGAGACCCCAGGGTAGAAGTTGGCATATGAATTATTAATATTTTGCCCAAGGTTATAAGAATCGAAATAAACTTTATTTTGCTTTAGTTTTTCTGCATTGTTGCATGACTCAATTTGCCTTTTAACAAAGTTTATGTTAAGTGTATCACCGGGATCAAGAAAGTTGAGGTATTTTTCATAGGTCTGTTTTGCTTTACTGGTTTCGTTATGAATTTGGTATGCCCTGGCAAGATAAAACCAGGTATCATAAGGGGCTTTTTCTTCACTGAAAACCCCTTCTTTATATCTGTTTGTGAGATTGTTAGTGGCTTTTTCGAAGTAAGGGATGGCTTTATCTTTTTCCCCCTGAATATTAAGATAACACAATCCTAACCTATAGTTTAGATTAGCATTATCAGGGTATTTATCGATAAGCTGTATGTAATTAGTCAAAGCATCCGGGAATTCCTCATACAACATGAAATATTCACCATCAAGGAAAATCTCTTTTTCCTTGTCTTGTTG
>JAUWPX010000052.1 GCA_030611395.1 Bacteroidota bacterium
CAAAATATTAAATTATTCTTAAACTGGCGGGCATATGCAACCAATACGAGCAATGATTCAATAACATCGGTAGATGCAAGACATACATCAACCGGTGAAACCAAACGTTTTACTGCGCCTCTTTTTGTTGATTGTACCGGTGATGGCTGGATTGGCTATTGGGCAGGTGCCGAATACATGTATGGCCGTGAAGATTCATTAAAATATAATGAAAACTGGAAATTGCATGGGGAATTGTGGAGCCCTGCCAAACCTGATAACCGGGTAATGGGGTCTTCTGTTCTCTGGCGATCTGTTGATGCCGGAAAGCCTGTTGACTTTCCAAACGTTCCCTGGGCCATGGATGTTGCGAAAACACATGCTGCAATAAATGGTGAGTGGTATTGGGAATTTTCTCGCAACGATTTGCATCAGATTGATGATGCTGAAAAAATCCGGGACCATATGCTTAAAGCAATCTATGGTTCTTTTTTTAACGCAAAACAAAAACCGGAAAATGCCAATTTAAAGCTTGAATGGGTTTCATATCTTGTTGGTAAAAGAGAGTCAAGAAGATTAACAGGCGACTATATTTATACTTTTTCGGATGTAAAACAAATGAAAGAGTTTACCGATTCTGTTGTTAAAGAAAAGAGAGCGGTTGATGTCCATTATCAGCAGGATCTTGTCGATTCAACAAAACCTGACTTTCTTTCAGAAGCCCTTTTTTATGAAATTGACCATTATTATATTCCTTACCGCTGTCTCTATTCAAGAAATATTAAAAATCTTTTTATGGCAGGAAGGTGTTTCAGTTGTTCCCATATTGGATTAGGAGGACCCAGAGTTATGAATACAACCGGTCAAATGGGTGCTGCTGTCGGATATGCTGCTTCTCTGTGTATAGAACATAAGGCAAGCCCACGGGATATTTATAATAATTATCCGAAAGAATTAAAAGATCTCGTTATTAATTGTAGTAAAATCGAGAATCTGAAGTAGGAAGGATTATTGACGTTTTTGGTTTTCTGTTTACAGTTAATTTTAATAAAAAAAGGCGGTTTTTTCTGACCGCCTGATTCTTTTTTATACAAAATACAGATGCATGAGAATTGATAAATCTTATTTATCCTCCTTCACTTTATTTTGCGTAATATAGCTATCTGTTGGAATAAGCCAGAAAGAATCATTATACATCCATTCTTCAATTTCAATCTCAGGATCATTATCAGTCAATTTCTGCTCAAACTCTTCAAAATACAGCATCCATGGTTCAATACTAATCTCCGGTTCAAATTCTTCTGTTATAAATTCAGATTTATTATTTTGAAACCAGCAAGTATCATCTATCATCCATGCTTCAACCTGAATCTCTGTTTCCTCTTCAACTACCGGAAAATATATTTTATTATCCGTGATATTTGTAGTGAGAGGCTGACTAAATGCACACTGTACAAAACATAGCAGGCTCATAATTATAAAGATAAGTAATAATCCCAGTGGCTTTGGGAAACCGCTTTTTTCAATCATTTGTGTTTTCATTTTTCTGTCCTCCATTTGGTTTAATTAAACATTGAATGTTTTTCTGATATAAAGATACATCATATGAAAGGTCAAAGTCTACCATAAATCAGCCAATAGCTAACAGATATGTTGCGTTTTGAGCAGAAAGTGAATTATGGGGGTCAAAATGAATCTCAGGAACCGGAATTTTGTTTCACATATTCAGAAGGTGAAACTCCAAACAGCTCCTTAAAGCACTTCGCAAAATAGGAAAGATTATTGAAGCCAACTTCATAGGTTACCTGTGCAACATTCCCAAACTTTTGTTCAAGGAGTTTAGCGCCACGCTTCAGCCGTATTGTACGTATGAATTCTGTGATAGATAGATCTGTAAGTGCTTTGAGTTTCCGGAATAGCTGGCTCCTGCTTAAGGTCATTTCTTGCTGAAGGGTTTGGGCATCAAACTCAAAATCTCCCATTTTTTCTTCAATAATGCCAATTGCCCTGTTCAGGAATTTTTCATCAGCCGATGTAATGGCGATATCTTTAGGTTCAAGTTTGATATTTCTGCTGAACCGTTCGCGCAGTTTTTTACGTTGTTCAATTAATTTTGTAACTCTAACCCTGAGCTCTTTAATATTAAAAGGTTTGGTAACGTAGGCATCTGCTCCTGTTTCCAACCCCTCAACCCTGTCTTCCACACTGGCTTTGGCTGTAAGCATTAGCACCGGGATATGGCTGGTTCGTTCATCGGTCTTTAGTTTTTTGCACATTTCAATCCCATCCATTTTAGGCATCATCAGGTCAGTAATAACCAGGTCGGGGATATTTTCAATGGCTTTATCAAGACCTGCAACACCATCTTCTGCTTCCATGATGCGGAAGCAATCTTCCAGATGTTCCCTTATATGGGTCCGGATATCGGCATGATCTTCAACGATAAGAACCAAAGGGAGTTCTTCGTCATGCTTTGTTCCTTGGTACACGCCTTCAGCATACCCTTCCTCTTCTGTTACAACTTCCAGCTCTTCTGCTAAAACAGGTTTCGTGAGTTTTTCCTTCTTCACAAGAATATACTCGGACTCCTTCAAATGTTCTTTACCAACCGGTAACCGGATAATAAATGATGTGCCTTTACCTAAATCACTTTCAACTTTAATATCCCCATGTAACAAATTAACCAATTCTTTGGTAAGGGAAAGCCCGATACCCGTTCCTACAGTTTCCAGTTCATATGATTCTTCCACCTGGTGAAAACGATCAAAGATTTTATCCAGCTGATCGGTAGGAATTCCTTTACCTGTATCCTGAATAGATATTTCAACAAGATTTTTTCCGGGATCAGGCATTTTAACTACACATTTCACCTCCCCTTCATTAGGAGTATATTTGAAGGCATTAGAAAGCAGGTTATTCAGTATTTTCTCAAGCTTATCCTGGTCGAAACAGGTTGTCCATTTTTCTTCCGGGAAGGTATAAATGAATTTTATCTTTTTCTGTTCAGCCAGGGAAGCAAAGGAGAGAACAATCAATTTCAGGGATTTTATCAGGTCTCCTTCCACCAGCTCCAGTTTCATACTTCCTGCGTCCAGTTTTGACAAATCCAGCATTTGGTTTATCAGGTTCAGCAAACGGTTGGCATTCCGCCGCATCATTTTAACTGTTTTTCTGCTGGCTGGTTTTTTTTCTGTTTTCGAAAGCATTTCCTCTATAGGCCCAAGAATTAAGGTTAGAGGTGAACGAAATTCATGGGAAATATTTGAAAAAAGCCTCGATTTTAACTGATCCATTTCTGCAAGTAATTTGTTGGCTTTATTTTTCATCCTGTAATTCCGGAATACAACAAATATCAGCACTAACGCAAATACAAAAGCAATCATAGAAAAGTTACGGATAAGCTTTTGACGTTTAAGATTCAAATCCTGTATTTCATTTTCTTTTTCAATTTCAATATATATTTCTGTTAATTCAATACTATTTTCCATTTCGGCCAAATTGATGCTATCATTTATCCTGTTAGATAATTTGAGGTAGTACAATTCTTGTTTGTCTTGTCCTAATTGAGAATATGATTCACTGAGTCCTGTAGCTGCTTCTCCAACTTGTGCGATCATACCAACTTCCCGGGCATTATTAAAGGCAATTATCAAATAGGGAAGAGCTTTTTGGTACTCAGAAATGTGATTATAATAATTACCGAGATATAAATTAGAATAAATAAAACTTCTTTTGTTATCTAATTCCTTAAATATCTTTAAAGATTCGAAATAATAATATTCTGTGCTGTCATATATTCCCTGGTTTTCATAAATTTCTCCAATATTAATGTAACAGTTTCCAATTTCATTAATATTGCCTAATTCTTTATTCATTGATAAACTTGTATTATAATAGATTAAGGCAGTATCCAGTATTTCTTTTTTCTGATATATTGTACCTATATTATTTGACAAGTCGGCAATTCTTGATGTGTCTCCAATTTCAGTATAAATATTCAAACTTTTTAAATAAAAATTTAACGCCTTATCGATCTGTCCTAGTCTTTTGTATAAGATTCCTTTACTATTTAAGCAATCGGCAATACCTGGTTTATAATTCAATTCTTTGTATATTTCATTACTTTTCTCATAAAAGTTTAATGCCTCTATATACTTAGCTTGCATTCTGTATATAATCCCAATTAAATGATAGGATCTGGCAGTTTCTCGCTGAAAACCTATTTTTCTACCCATATCTAATCCTTCAGTTGCATATCTCATCGCTGTATCAGTGCTAACTTCCTTGTATTCGTTGGAAAGATTGTTTAAAATGATCACTTTATTTGTATCCCTGGCAATTTTAAGTTCATTTTTCAAACTATCGATTTTTGATTGCGCACCAGCTAATGAACAAAAAGCGATGAGGAATGTGCAGTGAATAATTATTATGAAAAGTTGTTTTTGCATAATAATTGAAAATTTAAAATACCTAAAGGAATTTTTACTAATAATTTTCCTTTGTCTTTGTTTAGTTAAAATTAGTAATAAAAATTACCTGATACTAAATTATTATCTAATTAATTGAAGACA
Organism: Bacteroidota bacterium; assembly: GCA_030611395.1. Classification (GTDB taxonomy): domain Bacteria; phylum Bacteroidota; class Bacteroidia; order Bacteroidales; family VadinHA17; genus JADFUQ01. The sequence continues at coordinate 4,551 of JAUWPX010000052.1, forward strand.
GGATAAGAATTTACTCCGGTTTATTGCTTTCAACCTCAACAACCCCCATCCTGACCAATTTTCGTAAAAATTTCCATATCTCTGTATCATTCATAAATTTCCTGCTAATATTAAATAAATCAATAACCCTCATATCTTCAAGTTTTTCCATTACCTTGTGATGTTTTTCATTAAGCCTAATAGAAATTGATTTTTTTTCTGAACAGGCTGCTACAAGGTACTTATATTGTCCATAGTGTAATCCGGCTCCTGATAGATTACCTTCTTTATGTTTGGCAAGGATGCTGGATATCTTGTAATTAGTAGAAATTAATCCCCTATTTCCGGTTGAGATAAGCTGATCTTTTAAAACTATCTTATCTTGAGGTTTACAAGGATATCCCTTTCCTGGTTTATTTATCTGTTTCCATATAAATTTTATTCGTAATGCTTTCTTGGTAGTTTCCATAAGAAGAATATCCCTGACGTAAACCGGTAATCCTTTTGCTTCGAGGAAAGTTATGTAGTCACATAATCCATCAACCAGGCAAAAAAATTCAGGATAACCTGGTTTTTTATGCTTCCTGTGCTTTTGTATTTGATTTTCAAATATTTCAAAGAAGAAAATATTTTTAATATCATTTTTCAAATAATCAGCTATCATATTAATGGTATCGGGAAAATCCCGTAAGTCATTCACCATTATGCTTAAGGATAATAAATTATCTCTGGTGGTTGCTTCAAGAGGAAGGAAATAGAAAGAACTAAAAAGAGTGGGATTGTTCCTGATCATCTTTTGTTCTTCCTTACTATAAATATAAGCGGAGAAATCTGAATATCTTCCATCATATTTCAGCTTATCTTTACAGGTTTTGTGTAAAGGTGTATCTGGCAGGAATGATAAAAGAGATATCTGTGGTTTTGCACCCCTGGCACTTATTTCAAGTATGGCTTTAATAGTATCATTAAGGTCTTCTCTGGTTTCTCCGGGGAAACCTGCCATAAATGATGCAGCTATACGAATTCCTAACTTAGAACATGTTTCTGCAACTTTATAAGTATCAGGCAATTTTAAATTCTTTTTAATTTTTTTCTGGATCCGATCCGATCCGCTTTCAATACCAAAAAATATATCAGTACATCCGGCTTCCTTCATCTCTTTAAGTAATTCATCCGTAACACAATCCGGACGGGCAGAGCATGACCAGATGTATTTTTGTCCAATATTTTTGTAATGCTTCTTAAGAGATTTGCATAAATCAAAAACAAACTTTTTATCCAGGGTAAACATATCATGAGCAAAACCAAATGAGGTAATTCCGTTTTTCTTATTACAATAATCCATCTCCCTGATTATTCGTGACACTGATTTTACCCGGTAAGATTTTGAAAAGTAACTACTTGTAGTACAGAAGGTACATTTATAAGGACAACCACGTCCAACATCCAGTTTAGTAACCTTGTTGAGAGGTGTTAGATCATAAGCAGGTATGGGAAGAGTATCCATGTCGGCAATGTAGCTGGTATCTTCATTTCGTTTGATTTTATTCCCGGATGGAATACGATATGTCAGACCCGGTATCTTTTCAAGATATTTTGAATTATTACTATTAGTTAAATTTCCGACGAGATCAATAATGGTGTTATCCGCTTCTCCCCGTAAAATATAGTCTATACACGAATATTGAGAAAGTGTTTCCATGTCCAGAATAGACGCCTGTGGACCACCAAATACTATAGGGATTTCGGGTTCCAGGGATTTTAAGGTTTGAGCAAGTTTTAATGATGTGGGATAGGAAATACACCAGGTAGAAAAACCAATGATTTTTGGGTTATTAAACAATACTTCTCTGGCAACATGTTGATAATCACCTTTGTTCAATAGCCTTTTCCATGGTTGGTAAATCCGGACACAATAATTATTTAAACGAAGACTGGCAGCAAGAGCCAGCAGTCCAAGGGGCATAAAGTTTTCAATATTATGAGTATAAATTGGATTTGAAATGGGTGGGATTAAAAGAATATCAATTCCCTGTGGAATATTGTTTTTTCTAATCGTCTTAGAATTACAACTATTTTTTTTTTAACCATAGTTATTATTCCGGTAACCAGCAGGAGATATTAAAAGGGGAAAAAACCTGTTCTCGATTAACAAAAATCTTATACCTTGTCTATTAATAATATGTAAACATATTATCTATTCACTACCACCTGGAGCTGTATCTTCCTCTACACAGTATCTTTCTCTACACCATAGGTGGGAGGATTTTCGTCCATTCTCTCATATTCAGTCTTATCCAAAATAGCTTTTACTGCCTCCTCAATTCTACCCTTTATTTCACTTTCTGATTCAGAATCCATCAGTGATATTCCATCTTTCTCAAGTTTTCTAGATTTGATTCCTTCTTTAATTACTATTCTTGTTAATGATTTTACCATAATTATTCCCTTTTTAGTTTATTAATGAAATTTGTTATTTTGTGGTGTGCCTATTGTTTAACAAATACCTTGCAAAAATTAATACATCTTTTAGTTTTGGGTTAATTATTTTAAAACTTTTAAATATACAACATAAAAAACTGGATGTCAAGTTTTTCTGTTGCTTTTTTTATTGTATATGAATTTAGATGTTATAAAATAGTTATAAATACTAATTTAAAACCCAACTATAAGTTTATACGATTATGATATTGCTTTGTGTTATAATACATATTTAAACTATACGGTACAGTATGGTATTATTAGTACAAATATAATTAATTATTGACAATTACTATCTACAAAACAGCACCATAAGTCTCTGGAAAGGCAGCCTCCGCATAATTATTAGAAGCATAAGCAAAGCCATTATCGCCCCAGTCCTTTCCCCAACTATTACGCACAATAAAATAATCGTTTGTATATCCAACAATGCATACAGCATGACCCCCTCTTACTGTATCAGGCAGATATTCATCTAAATGTCCACCGGTTAATGTGGCACGGTCCCAAGTTCTGTCTACACCTACACGAGTCAGGATGGGGCCTTGAAAAGCAAGCCATCTACGCCAGTCATCAATATTTGTTCCTATATTGTGGTAACTGGATATTCTTAATTTTGCGGCTTTAGTATAAAACGCTGCCCGGGACATGGTTGATAATTGTCCACTCATCGGCAAATCTTCTTCAAGAACACACCCATATATCCTGGCTACGTTTAACGCTAACTTGGTTTGAGTCCCGGCTGTTTCGAGAAACGTAGTTGGGTAATCAGTGATATCATCAGTTTCCTTATTAGCCATCCAGATAAACCTGGCAGAAGGTAAATCTGTTTTTTGTATTTTTTTCGCCTTGAAATAATGCCAACGTAATACCCCACATGCTGTGGCGAAACCAACGCAAGCACCTGTTTTTCCCTGATTATTAATCTCCCACCAATCCTCACGAAGGTCCTGTGAAGCCGGACCTGGTGCAGCAAGGTCAACGACTTGTGAATCAATAGCATCTTCAAATGTCCAATCATCTTCCTGACG
>JAUWPX010000373.1 GCA_030611395.1 Bacteroidota bacterium
TTTATGTTAATAGTTCTGCCATTTTCTTGTTTTGCTCAAACAGAATTTGAGAAAGATATATTCGAAACTACCAAAGGTGATCTGGAAATCACATTTATAGGTCATGGAACACTAATGTTTCGTATCAATGATAAAGTGATCCATATTGATCCTGTTATGCGTGAAGCGGATTATACATCAATGCCTGACGCTGATCTTATATGTATAACTCACGAACACGGTGATCATCTTGATAAAAAGGCTATTAGTGAAATATGGAAGGAGAATACTAAATTAATTCTTAATCAGAATTCTTTTAACATGATTGGTAAAGGGAAAGTTCTTGTGAATGGCGATACATGGCAATGGGAGGGATATACGATAAAAGCTGTTCCTGCTTATAATGTGGAAAACAGACGTCCTAATGGTGACCCATTTCACCCGAAAGGGGTTGGTAATGGATATGTATTCACGTTTGGTGACGTAAAGGTCTATGTTGCCGGTGATACCGAGAATATTCCGGAAATGAAAAACCTGGAAAATATTGATATCGCATTCCTTCCAATGAACCTGCCATATACAATGACACCTGAGATGGTTGCTAAGGCAGCCGGGTTATTCAAACCCAAAATACTCTATCCATATCACTATAGTGAAACCGACCCTGAAAAACTTATCCCGCTGTTGAAAAATGAAAATATTGAGATAAGGATAAGGGATATGGAGTAAAAAAAATAATAATATGAAACACAAATTGATCAGATCCGGAATAAGTCTATTAGTAATTGGAATATTGATTTGTTTACCGGGGTTAAGAACAGTTGCCCGGGAAATGGAGCCATTTACGTTTCCTGAATTGGAGGGTTGGGAGATAAAACAGGAATACCCTGTATATAATCCGGGTACTCTCTGGGACTATATTAATGGTGCTGCAGACTCCTATCTGAGTTACGATTTTGAAGAATTATATATTGCTGAATATATAAAAGGAGATGTTTCCTTTAAGGTTGAGATATTTAAGCATGCTACTCCTATAGATGCTTTTGGGATATATAGTACAGAGCGGTCACCCGGCTTCCGGTTTATTGACCTTGGAATCCAGGGATATTGCGAAGAATCATTGATCCATTTCCTGGCTGACAGATATTATATAAAAGTCAGAACCCATGAAACATCCGGAGAGGTTGAAGACGCTATGATGTCTATTGCTAATTCTGTGGTTGCAGGTATAGCTGGGATAAACCATTTTCCTGAAACTTTAACTATGTTTCCCGATAATGGTAAAAAACCCGCGACTGAAATATACATTGCTGAGAATTTTCTTGGGCACAGTTTTTTAGGAAGTGCCTTTGCTGCAGATTATTCAAGAGAAAACAAGAATTTTAAATTGTTTATTATCGTAAGGGAGAACAAAGAAGAATGCCTGAAATTACTGAACAAATATTTTGAATTTGCAGGGAAAACTGAAAAGGCACCTGAAGAAGGAGAAATTCATATCAGCGATAAATATAACGGTGAGATACTTTTTTACTGGCACAATAACATGATTTTTGGAACATTAAACCTGGAAGACAGACAATTGCAGATACAAGTAATTAGTGAGATAAAAGAATCGCTGGAATAGTTATGATGGTATAATATTTGCGTAAACTATTATGATTGGTTTTCCGTCAGGAAATTTGCAAATAAATAATGCCTAAATAACATATATCAGAATATGATTTTTCATGCAATATCAAAAAATCTAAATGTAAAAAAGTGTGTTATACTTAAAGCATGGATCTTTGTCCTTATCTTTTTCATTCCATCTTTAAATATCAAGGCACAATATTTTGGTCGTAATAAACCCTCATATAAGAATTTCGAGTTTAAAGTTTATACAACTCCCAATTTTGAAATATACCACTATCTGAATAATGACTCGCTGCTTGATCAACTGGCCAGGGCATGTGAAGAATGGTATAAACTACATGAGCGTATATTTAACGATTCCATAAAAGAACGTAACCCGGTTATTTTCTATGAGAATCATGCTGATTTTCAACAGACAACAGCT
>JAUWPX010000092.1 GCA_030611395.1 Bacteroidota bacterium
GGATGACCCTGACAGGTTAAGATATACAAAACAGGAATTCCTGAAAACGCCACAGGAGATGAGTGAGATATTCTCTGATATTCATGAAGAACTTGAGAATACAGTTGAAGTTGTTGAAAAAATTGAGGATTATGAGCTTAATCATAAACCTGTCATGCCTGATTTTAGTATTCCTGAAGGCTTTAAGGATGAGGATGATTACCTTCGTTATCTTTCCTTCGAAGGTGCAAAAACGAGATATGGTAATATTACAGATGATATTAAGGAAAGGATAGATTTTGAGTTGTCTGTAATAGAGAAAATGGGTTATCCGGGATATTTTCTTATTGTTCAGGATTTTCTTAATGCAGCAAGGAAAATGAACGTTTCCATTGGTCCTGGAAGAGGATCAGCAGCCGGTTCGGTCGTTTCATACTGTACCGGGATTACAGACATTGATCCATTGAAATATAACCTTCTTTTTGAGAGGTTTCTGAATCCTGATAGAGTTTCGATGCCTGATATTGATATTGATTTTGACGAGGATGGCCGTGATAAGGTTCTTAAATGGGTGGTGGAAAAATATGGGAAAGATCATGTTGCTCATATTATTACTTTTGGTACTATGGCTGCTAAAATGGCGATACGGGATGTTGGCAGAATTCAAAAACTTCCTTTAGCCGAAGCTGACAGGCTGGCTAAATTGGTGCCTGAACGACCGGGAACTACATTAAAATCAGCTTATAATGATGTTCCCGAACTTAGAGCTGAACGAACATCAGAAAATAAACTCGTTTCACAAACTCTTAAATTTGCCGAAATTCTGGAAGGATCTGTTCGCCATACCGGTCTGCATGCCTGCGGTATAATAATCGGAAAAAACAAGCTTATCGAACATATTCCTTTATCAACAAGTAAAGAATCAGATTTACTTGTAACGCAATTTGATGGCAGTCATGTTGAAGATGCTGGAATGTTGAAAATGGACTTCCTGGGTTTGAAAACTTTATCTATTATCAGGGATGCGGTTGAAAATATAAAAGAATCAAAAGGGATTGATATTGATATAAGTAATATTCCTCTTGATGATGAAAAAACTTATGAATTATATAGTCGCGGTGATACTACCGGGATATTCCAGTTCGAATCCGGCGGAATGAGGAAATACCTGAAGGAACTTAAACCTAACAGGTTTGAAGATCTTATTGCTATGAATGCATTGTACAGGCCGGGACCAATGGAACATATTCCCAGATTCATCTTCAGAAAAAACGGACAGGAAAAAATTCGTTATGAACTTCCGGTAATGGAAGAGTATCTGAAGGATACATATGGTATTACTGTATATCAGGAGCAGGTGATGCAACTTTCTCAGGCTATGGCCGGATTCTCACGTGGTCAGGCAGATGCTTTGAGACAAGCTATGGGAAAGAAGAAAAAGAAGGTGATGGATGAACTCAGAGAGAAATTTTTCGAAGGCTGCAAGACCAATGGATATGCCGTAAGTAGTGTTGGAAAAATTTGGCAGGACTGGGAAGCATTTGCACCGTATGCGTTTAATAAATCACACTCTACTTGCTATGCTTTTGTTTCATATCAAACAGCTTACCTGAAAACTCATTTTCCTGCTGAATATATGGCTGCAGTTCTTAGCAGAAATGTTAATGATATTAAAAAAATTACTCTGTTCATGGATGAAACCAAGCGTATGGGAATTTTGGTTCTTGGCCCGAATGTGAATGAGAGTGATATAAAATTTACTGTGAATAAGGAGGGTAATATCCCTTTTGGACTTGGAGCAATAAAGGGAATGGGGGAAAATGCTGCCAGGCAAATCATAACAGAAAGGGAGAAAAATGGATCGTTCAGGGACATTTATGATTTTGTTGAAAGAATAGACCTGTTTGCAGTTAATAAGAAAAACTTTGAAGCCCTTGCTATGGCAGGAGCCTTTGATAATTTTACAGATATTGAAAGAGGACAGTTTTTTAGTCTGGATAATAAGGGAATTTCTTTTATTGAAAATTTATTAAGGTTTGGAAATAAAATAAAAAATGAAAAAAATACTACTCAGAAATCATTATTTGGGGACACTCAGGGATTTGAAATAGTAAAGCCCGAAATACCCCAGGTTACTGACTGGTCAAAACTGGAAAAACTAAATAAGGAAAAGGAAGTTATTGGAATTTTCCTTTCTGCACATCCATTGGATGATTTTAAGCTTGAAATAGATAAATTTTGTAATACTACATTGGCACAACTTAATGATCCAAAATCATTGAAAGACAAGGAAATAACAGTGGCGGGAATAGTTACCGATATAAAGAATGAAACAACAAGAAAAGGGAATCCATATGGAGTTCTTACTATTCAGGATTATACAGATACATATCGGCTTGCAATGTTTAGCAACGATTATATTAATTATAGAAACTATTTCAAAGATGTGGGCTTATTCTTGTTGATAAAGGGGAAATTCCAACCAAAATATTACAATAATGACGAGTTGGAATTTAAGGTAAAAAAAATACATCTTTTACCTGATGTAAAGGAAGAGCTTATTAATACCGTTTCACTGGAAATGCCGATAAGTGAAATCACGCCTGAATTTATTGATGATTTTGACCGGATTACTAAGGAAAATAATGGAAAAACCACGGTGAAATTTAGTATTTATGATAACGAAGGGAAATATAATATTGAAATGTTCTCCAGAACAAGGAGGATTTATTTATCAGACAATTTTATTAATTTCCTTGAAAAAAATAATAATATTGGGTATAAACTGAATTAAAATATATTTGCGCCTGGTTTTGTTTATTATTTCAAATAAAATTTCTCCGGAAAGAACATGAATTATAAGGAAGAACCATCAAATACTTAAAATTAGTAACGAACTAAAAAACCATTATTATGACAGTTGAAGTAAATGATTCAAATTTTGAAGAAGTTGTATTAAAATCAGATAAACTTGTTATTATCGATTTTTGGGCCGAATGGTGTGGTCCATGCAGAATGGTAACACCAATTATTGAGGAGATTAGTGAAGAGTATGACGGGAAAGTTCTTGTGGCAAAAGTAGACGTAGATAGTAATCCGGGGATCTCATCAAAACTTGGGATCAGGAATATTCCTACTGTTATGTTTTTTAAGGACGGGGAAATGGTTGATAAACAAGTGGGAGCTGTTCCTAAAAGTAATTTTGTTTCAAAGCTTGAACCTTTTTTATAAGTTAATTTTTATTTCGTTCTGGTTTTTGATAACTCCATTTTTGAAATATATTTTTTTCTATTTATCATGTCTGAAATAACAACAGCAGGAATTTTTTGCGCTTCAAGTCCAAGAATTGATCAGGAGTATTTTAAAGCTGCTGATGAAGTAACCGGTATCCTTGTCAGGAATGATATTACTATATATTTTGGAGGAGGGAAATATGGACTGATGGGGCAGATTGCAACACGGGTAAACAGGGACAATGGAAAGATCATTGGTGTTATTCCCAGGTTCATGAAAGAAGAAAACTGGCACCACGAAAGCATTAAGAAATTGATTGTTGTTAATTCAATGCATGAACGGAAGGAGACAATACTTAATCAAAGTGAAGCTCTTATCGCTTTTCCCGGAGGTTGTGGAACGGTAGAAGAACTTATGGAAGCAATTACCTGGAAACAGTTAGGGTTATATACCGGACCAATAATCATCCTTAATACAAAAGGTTATTATGATCCGTTATTGACATTCCTGGAAAAAATGATTAATGAAAGTTTTCTACGCGAAGTACACAGAAATATGTGGAGTGTAATTGAAAACCCATCTGAAATTATGAGTGCAATAAGAAAATCGCCACCCTGGAGTGTTAAAGCAAGAAACTTTGCTGCTGTGAAATGAGGAACAAAGAGCCTGGTTAGGTTGTTATTCGCATACCGATAAGTAAAATGTCATCTATCTGAGACAATTCTCCTCTCCATTCTTCTATAGTTTTATCCAGATGTTCTTTTTGTTCCTTCATAGTCATATGTTGAATAGAAAGAAGAAGTTCTTTAACATTTCTTGTTTTAAATTTTTTACCGTGAATTCCTCCAAACTGGTCAGCATAACCATCTGAGAAAAGATAAAACACATCTCCTTCCTTAACCTTTATGGTGTGGTTTGTAAATTTTTGGCCTACTTTAATAGATGACAAACCGATGGAGAACCGGTCAGCTTTTGTTTCAATAAGCTCTTCATCTCTTATTAAATAAAGGGCATTATAAGCTCCGGCATATTGTATTTCATTTATTTTAGAATCATAAACAATAAGAGAAAGGTCCATACCATCCTTAACCTCATCACTTTCACTTTGCTGAGTAAGTGTTCCGGAAACCTCATCGTTAAGCTGGTCGAGAATTGCTGCGGGTTCAGTAAAGCCATATTCTTTAACAATTTTATTAAGGGAATTATGTCCGATTAATGACATAAACGCTCCTGGAACACCATGTCCTGTACAATCAACTGCTGCAATAAACTGCTTTGAGTCAAGAATATGAAGCCAGTAAAAATCTCCGCTTACGATATCTTTTGGTTTAAAAAGGATAAAAGTTTCAGGAATAGAATCTTCAGGTGGGAGTATAGCTTTTTGAATCCGTTTTGCATAGCGAATACTGGCGGTAATATCTTTGTTTATTTCTTCAATTTCTTCACTCTTCTGAACAACCTCGGCAGTTCGTTCAGCTACTTTCTTTTCAAGAATTTGTTTTTCTATTATCAAATTACGCTCCCTGACTTTAATAAAAACGAAAACAGCGATAAAAGTGAGAATTATGCATCCGAGGATGAACCACCATGATTGATAAAACGGGGGTCTGATGACAAAATCGTAGGTAACCGGTTCGGAATTCCAGGTACCGGAGCTGTTTTTTGCTATTACCTTGAATGAATATTTACCGGGGGATAAGGAAGGATAAATTGCCCTCGTTGTCGTTGTTTCCGGTCGCCAGTCATCTTCAGCACCTTTTAGCATAATTTTGTATCGTACTGCCCCGGGGTTTGAAAGGCAAATGCTGTAATAATCAAATATTAGTGACTTTTCTACGTGGCTAAGGTTCATTTCGGGGACCATAGCTCTGGATTCATAATTTATTTTCAAGGATTTTATATGGGTTAATGGTTCGGGAATATTTTTTCTGGCTTTCCCCGGATCATATTTTGTTACACCGTTTGCTGTTCCAAACCATAAATTGTTATCAGTATCCATGAAAGATGCATTGTCTTTTGTTTCGATACCCACATAACCGTTTTTCTCACAGAAAGTATATATTTTATTTTCAGACTGGTTTAATATATTCAAACCATTATTAGAGCCTACATATATATTATTGTTATTGTCAACATTGATAACTGAAACAATATTTGAAAGTAATCCGTCAGATATTGAGTAATGTTTTTTAATACTGTCTTTTTCAACGACATATACACCCGAAGTGGTTCCTATCCAGATATTACCATCTAAATCTTCAGCCATTGTTTTAGGCACAAGCTCATTTTCCGGACTAATTCTAATAAATGTATCTCTTTTGGCTATATATTTTGTAAGTCCGTTTTTTGCTTCAGACCCAATCCACATATCGTTATTTGAATCAAGCAGCAATGCCGTAATATGGTTCCCGGCAAGTCCGTAAATTTGAGTATATGTTTTTCCTTCACCTTTATCATTATCCCATAATATAAGCCTGTCGTTTGCACCAATCCATATTCTATTTTTATTATCAATTTCCAGTGCATTTACAATATGATCAACAGGCAGCAATTGGTTGAGGTAAGAATCGAAAATAAATTTTTCTTCGTCAATCAGATATTGAAAAACACCTCCTCCATTTGAACCTATCCAAAGGTTATTATCCATATCTTCTTTAATAAACCGGATCTTGTTATCTATCATATTCTTTTCCCGGTTGAGAATACGTATTTTTTCTTTTCCGGATTTTAAAGGATCGCAAATGCAAATCCCTTTATTGGTTCCAAACCAGAAAGCCCCATTTTTATCCTGTTGAATAGCCCAGACGTTTTTATCAGGCAATCCCTCTTCAGGCATAATAGTGATAAAACTTTCTCCTTTGAAAATAGATAATCCATGATACTGGCTTGCAATAACTATATTTCCTTCCCTATCTTCTGTGATACATTGTATATAACTTGCATTCAGCCCATTATCAGTTGTGAAATTTGTCATCTTTTCTCCCGAGAAACGGGTAATACCACCACCCCAGGTTCCTACCCAGACATTTCCCTGACTATCTTCGGTGATATAGCTGATCCAGTTGTTTGCCAGGCCGTCTCTCTTATCATAGATTACCATTTTT